>JBDTGE010000021.1:0-4482 GCA_039937575.1 Jatrophihabitantaceae bacterium | reverse complement strand
TCCTTGATCCACTGGTTGATCGCGTTCGTCTGGGCCGTCGAGCCTTCCGCGTTCAGCGTGCCGGTCGAGCACACGGGCGCGCCCGCGGCGGTGGTGCTGCTGCCGCTGGTGGTCGGCGTGCCCGAGTTGGTGGTGCTCCCAGGGGCAGGCGTCGTCGTACCGCCGCCTCCGCTGCTGCTACTGCCGCAAGCCGCCAGCGCAACTGCGCCGACGAGAAGCCCGGCAGCAACTCCGGTCCGGTTGAGCTTCACGTTGATCCCCTTCGTCAATGACCTGGAATGTCGAGTCAGGCCGGACGTTAGGAGCGCGAAGTAGCGCCACGGGTGCGCACAGATGAACCGGGAATGAACTAAGGGTCGAGGTCCGATGACGTCAGACCGGAGGATTTGCGGCCTATGGGTGAACGCCGGAGCCGGAGCCCAGCCATTTACCGGGGCTGAACCGCCGTTGAACGCCACTGCGCGTCGACGTCGTGACGGCTGAACCCGAAGCCCTCGTACAGCCGCAGCGCCGATGAGTTCGACTCGTCGACGTACAGCAGTACCGTCGGGCAGCCTCGTTCGGCCAGGTGGCGCAGCCCGATCGTCAGCAGGGCGGCGCCGAGCCGCAGGCCCTGCGCGGCCGGGGCCACGGCCAGGACGTACACCTCGCCCGAGCCGTCCGGATGGATCTTGGTCCAGTGAAAGCCCACGAGGTCGTCCCGCCGCCGGGCGAGGAAGAAGCCGGCCGGGTCGAACCACGGTTCGGCCTCGCGCGCGAGCAGGTCATCGAGCGTCCACCGGCCCTGCTCGGCGTGCTCGGCGAAGGCCGCTGCGTTGACCTCGAGCCACGCCGTCTCGTCCGCGCCGGCGACGAACGGGCGGACCTCGACGCCGTCCGGGACCGGGGCGCCGCCGATCGGGCCGGTCAGCGGCATCCGCAGCTGGTGCAGGACGCGGGTCGTCCGGTATCCGCCCGCCTGCAGCCGCGCCGCGACCGGGCTGTGCTTGCCGTGCGTCCATACCGTGAGGGCTTCGCCGGCCGCCCGCTCGACCGCGCGCACCAGCTCGTCGGCGTACTCCTCGCGCACCGCGAGTTCGGCCGAGTCGCCGTCGAGCTGCGCGTACCCGACGAGTGAGCGCTCGTCGTGCACGGTCAGGTGGATGAGCCCGTCGCGCGACTCGGCCAGCTGCAGCAGACTCTGGTCGTTCAGGGGCGGCGCGCCGGTGTCGTCCTCGATCGCCTGCGCGAGTGCCCGGATGTCCGCGCGCAGGTGGGGCTCCAGCCGCTCATGCCGCTCGGTCGAGGTCATTCGACGACGTTAGCCGCCGGCTCCTCGGCCCCGGCGCCCCGGCTGTCGTCGCTTTCGCGACGGCTGCCGCCGTCGGTGGCGGGGCGGACGAACTTGTAGCCGACGTTGCGGACGGTGCCGATCATGGCGTCGTGCTCGGGACCGAGTTTCGCGCGCAGCCGCCGCACATGGACGTCGACGGTGCGGGTGCCGCCGAAGTAGTCGTAGCCCCACACCTCCTGCACGAGGTGCGAGCGGGTGAACACGCGGCCCGGGTGCTGCGCGAGGAACTTCAGTAGCTCGAACTCCTTGTAGGTGAGATCGAGCGGTGTGCCCGAAAGCCTTGCGGTGTAGGTGGTTTCGTCGATGGTCAGCTCACCGATGTCCACCCGATCGGCGACCGGACTCGCCTCGGCCGCGTTGCGCTCGACGGCCAGTCGCAAGCGAGCGTCGAGCTCGGCCGGACCGGCGGTGTCGAGCACGAAGTCGTCGACGGTCCACTCGGCCGAGACCGCGATCAGCCCGCCCTCGGTGAGCACGGCGATTACCGGGACGCTGAGGTCGATCGCCGCCAGGACCCGGGTGAACGCGCGCGCCGCGGCCAGGTCGCGGCGCGCGTCGACCAGGATCGCCTCGCCCGGGCTGCGGTCGACCAAGGCGCCGGCGTCGAGCGGCAGGACGGTAACGCGGTGCGGCAGCAGGCCGAGAGCGGGCAGGACCTCGGCCGTCGGCTGGCTGGCCGTCGTGAGCAGGATCAGCTCCACATGCGCCTCCCGAGATGAGGTCGACGGGCGGCGCTGCCCGGGAATCGGACTCGGCCCGCCGCACGTTGCGGGCAGGAGGTCCTTGAGGCAGAGGGTACCGGCTGAAGCCGGTCCTTCGCGTATCGCGCGACTCACGACCGTCGGGGCCACCGGCGTCTGGGACGATGATCGGTGTGACTGAACTCGACACGGACGAGGGTCCGGCGGCGCCCGATGAGGCGGAGCTGAACCACACCGGTTCGCTGGCCATCGCCGTCCTTGTCGGCATCGCCGTCGTGCTGAGTGCGCGCGCCGGCGCGACCGCGCTGCTGGTCGCGGTCGCGGTACTGCAGGGCCTGCTCGCGGTCGCCTGGGTGTTCGGCACGAGGTTGCCCGGCCGCAAGGGCGCGCTGGTCATTGCCGCGCTGACCGCCGGGGGCGCCGACGTCGCCGCGTCGATCTGGCCGAACGGCCAGCTCGGCACGCTGCTGGCCGGGCTGGGGCTGGCCGTCCCGGCGATGTTCGTGCACCAGCTCAGCCGCGGCGCCGCCCGGGTGCGCGTTGTCGAGTCGCTCGGCGCGATTGGCCTGCTCGTGTTGGCGGAAACGGCCCTGCCCGCGCTGCTGCAGCTGCGGCACGAGTTCGGCGCGAACGGCGCACACGTCGCCGCCGGCGTCGTCGCGGCTGCCACCGGGGCCCTGGTCGTCGGCTTCCTCGTCGACCTGATCGCCCCGACACCGCGGTTCGACCCCGAGGTCCCGCGCGGCCTGCTCGGCGTGCTGGCCTCGACCGCGGTGGGGGCGGCGCTCGGATACCTGCTGCTGAAGTCCGACCGCTTCACCGACTTCATCGGCGGACGCGGTGCGTTCATCGGCGCCGCCGTCGGGGCGCTCGTCGCGCTGTTCGCCGTCGGTGTTGCGTTCGCCGAACGCAACGTGCCGATACCGGAAGCCGGATTCGCCCGGCGGGTCCGCCCGGTGCTCGGGGTCGTGGTTCCGCTCAGCCTGCTCGCGCCGGTCGCGTTCCTGCTGTGCCTGGCCATTCGGGCCTGACGCCATGACGCTCCTGGGCCCACGGCGATCGGGCTCACCGCGATCGGGCCCACGGCGATCGGGCCCACCGCGATGGTGATCGTCGTCGTGGTGCTGGCCGTCCTCGTCCTGCTGGCGCTCGGGCTGGCCCTGGCCGACCGGATCCTGGTCGCCCTCGCCGAGCGCAAGGCCTCGGCGTTCCTGGCCGAACCTTTCGGCCACCCGCCGACGGTCCGCGTGCACGGAGCCCCGTTCCTGACCCAGGCCGTCCGCGGCCGCTACCGGGAGGTCGAAGTGTCCGGCGGCGGCCTGCGGATCGGCGAGCTGGCCGGGGCCACGCTCAACGCCCGGCTGTTCAACATCTACCTCCCGGCGCGGGAGTTGCTCGGTGGCCGGACGAGCGAGCTGCCCTGCGAGCACGTCGAGGGCCGGGTCGTCGTGCCGTACGCCGAGCTGGCCCGGGTCAGCCGGGTGCCGGGCCTGGTCCTCACCTTCGAGCGGAGCCGGCTGATCGCGTCGGCGTCCCTGCCGGTTCTGGGATTCGGCCAGCTCACGCGGGTCAGTGGCACCGCGAAACTGACCGTCGTCGAGGGGGCGGTCCGGCTCCGGGTGAGCGATCCGTCGGTCGCGGGGATCAGCCTGACCGGACTGGTGCTGCGACAACTCATGCCGCGAATGGACGTGCCGATCCCGATCCCGAGGCTGCCGTGGGGCCTGCGGTTGAACGAGCTGGAGCCGACCGCCTCAGGGCTCGCGGTGTCCGGATCGGCCGCCGCCACGGTGTTCCGGTCGCCACCGGATCCCAGAGACTGGGAAAGCGATCCCGCTTCGTGAATCGTCCGATTTCGGGGGCGGCTGGCGAACTCGCGGGCGCGACGGTTACGCTGTGCCCCATGGGCATCTCGCTCTCTGCTGTGAGCACTGAGCTCACGTCCCGCCGCACGGTCGACCTGTGCCGTGTGGGCAGCTGCCTGTGTCGCATGCGCTGACCGGGTAACCAACCCTCGCGCTGTCCCGGAACGGACCGCCCGGCGTTGCCCGGTGTCCCCGGCAGGCCACCGCAGTTTTTGCCGTGCCTGCCTGCATTTCGTCATAGATGCAATCAGGAAACACCCTATTCGCAAGGAGAAAACCATGGCCCGCGCTGACGTGCTGGTCTCGGCCGATTGGGCCGAGGAGCATCTGAACACCGACGGTGTGGTGTTCGTCGAGGTCGACGAAGACACCTCCGCGTACGACGGCGGCCACCTCGCCGGTGCCGTCAAGCTCGACTGGAAGACCGACCTGCAGGACTCGGTGATCCGGGACTTCGTGTCCAAGGACAAGTTCGAATCTCTTTTGTCGTCCAAGGGAATCTCGAACGATGACACGGTCGTGCTGTACGGCGGCAACAACAACTGGTTCGCCGCGTACGCCTACTGGTACTTCAAGCTGTACG
>JBDTGE010000020.1:0-8106 GCA_039937575.1 Jatrophihabitantaceae bacterium | reverse complement strand
GATCGCCCCGACGGCGCGGAAGGTCTGCAGGCAGTGGTCGTCCTGCCGGCCGACCACCGCGGCTAGCCACGGCGCGTTGTCCCGTCGGTCACATCTCGGGACTTGGTTACCGTCGCTCAGGGGCTCGCGCACGGCGGCAGCGTGCTCGATGACGCGCCGCCCGACGGGCTCGCCGAACCGGTCGCGCCTGGTGGCGTGGAGGTCCCGCCGCCCGGCGTGGTCGAGATCACGCCGCTGGGCGACGTGGGCGACGCCGGCGGCACCGTGGTGCAGGTCGGTGGCGGCGCCTGGTACTTGTAGACCGTCAGGGTGATCGGGGTGTTGACCGGATAGGCGATCTTCGGCGTCGGGTTCTCGTCGGCGATCGTGCCGTCCTTGGCCTTGTCCGGCGTCGTCTTGGTCTGCTGCTCCGTATTGAGGAACTTGGCGTTGTTCAGCGTATCGAGCGCAGCCGCGAGCTTCTTGCCCGTTACGTCCGGGAGAGTGACCACGCCGGTCGAGACGGTCAGCGTCACCGTGGAGCCGACCACAACCGGGGCGCCATAGGCCGGCGGATCCTGCTTGATGACGTAGCCCTCGGGGTGGTAGTCGTTCACCGGGACGCGCTTGGCGACCAGCTGAGCGGTGTGCAGGGTCATCTGGGCCTGGTTGAACTGCATCCCCTCTACCGGCGGAACCTGGGTCGTCGCCTGCGTGTAGACCGAGTAGGTGACCAGGGTGTTGGTCGGGGTGCTTTGGCCGACCCCCGGGCTGACCGTGCAGACCTGGCCGGACTTGACCGTTCGGACGCACTGGGTGACCTGCGCGACCGGTTGGCCCAGTGAGTAGTCGGTGAACCCGGCCTGCTTCAGCTGCGTAGCGGCCGCGGTCGGGTCCACCCCGATGATGTCCGGGATGGCGACCGACTTCGGCCCGTTGTCCTGCTTCTTGGTGAAGAAGATCAGGGCGGTCACACCGCCGATCACCAGCAGCATGGCCACGACGACCGCGAGCCAGATGAGCCCGGTGCGCCGGTGCTCGTCGTCGCTCGGTTCGTCGTCCATCGGGCGCCGGATCGCGACCGGCGGGGGTGGCGTCCGGGCGATGAACTGCGTCCGCTCGGCGTCGGTCATGACCGACTCGGCGGTCACCGGCTGGTTGGCCAGCGCCCGCTGCAGATCGCTGCGCATCTCGCCGGCCGACTGGTAGCGGTTGAGCTGGTTCTTCGCCAGCGCCTTCATGACGATCGAGTCGAGCGCGCGCGGCACGTCGGGGTTGCGCACCGACGGAGCCGGCGCGGTCTCGCGGACGTGCTGGTAGGCCACCGCGACCGGCGAGTCGCCCTGGAACGGCGGCGAGCCGGTGACCAGCTCGTACAGCAGGCAGCCGGTCGAGTAGACGTCCGACCGGGCGTCGACGGTCTCACCGCGCGCCTGCTCGGGCGAGAGGTACTGCGCGGTTCCGATGACGTTCGCCGTCTGGGTCTGGGTGACCGCGTTGTCGGCCACGGCGCGCGCGATGCCGAAGTCCATCACCTTGACCGCACCGGTCAGCGTGATCATCACGTTGGCCGGCTTGACGTCGCGGTGGATGATGCCGTTCTTGTGGCTGAAGTCCAGGGCGCCGCAGATGTCGGCCGTGATCTCCATGGCGCGGCGGGCGGGCAGCCGGCCCTCGGCCTTGAGGATCTCGCGCAGCGTCCGACCTTCGACGAACTCCATGACGATGTAGGGCTGGCTGACGCCGTCCGGTCCGGTGTCCTCGCCGGTGTCGTAGACCGAGACGATCGACGGGTGGTTCAGCCCGGCCGCCGCCTGGGCCTCGCGGCGGAAGCGGTGCAGGAAGGACGGGTCACGCGCGAGGTCGGCCCGCAGGACCTTGATCGCGACGTCGCGGCCGAGCCGGGAGTCGCGACCGCGGTGGACCTCGGCCATGCCGCCGTAGCCGATGAGCTCACCGAGCTCGTACCGGCCGCCGACCAGTCGGGGCTGGGTCATAGTTCATCCTCACGTGTGGTGTTCATCAGCTTCCGCCGCCGGACCGGAGATAGGCCTCCATAACGGCCTTCGCCACAGGGGCGGCAGCCAGGCCGCCGGTCGTCTCGTTGCCGTTGGTCCCGCCGTTCTCGATGATCACTGCGACGGCGATCTTCGGCGCGCCGTTCTGGAGCGCGAAGCCGGAGAACCAGGCGTGCGGCGGCGTTTGCTGGCCATTGACGTAGATCCCGGTGTCGGCGGTCCCGGTCTTGCCGCCGACGACGACGCCGGGGATGTCGGTGATCGCGGCCGAGCCGCCGGTGCCCTCCTTGGAGGTGACGACGCCCTCCATCATCGACTGCAGGTTGGTGTCCAGGCCGGGGTCGATCACCTGGTTCAGCTGGGTCGGGGCGGTCTGGTGCAACGTCGAGAAGTTCGGCCGCAGCTCCTTGTCCACCAGGTACGGCTGCATCAACGTGCCGTGGTCGGCGACCGCGGCCGAGATCATCGCCGCCTGCAACGGGGTGATCCGCACGTCCTGCTGGCCGAATGAGGTGTGCGACAGGCTGCCCCGGTCGCTCAGGTCGTTCTCGCTGCCGATCGACGAGCCGCACACGGGAACCGGGATCATCATCTGCGGCGGGTTGCACAGGTCCGGCGGGCTTGCGGTGTACGGGTCCTGCAGGCCGAACAGCTTGGCCTCGTCGGCCACCTTCTGCCCGCCGAGCTTGTCCACCGCCAGCGCGGCGAACGCGGTGTTGCAGGACTTGGCCAGAGCGAAGGCCAGGGTGGCCGTCTTGCCGTTGTCGCAGGTCTCACCGTCGAAGTTCTGCACACACGACGAGGTCGGATCGTGCGGGCAGGCCGAGGTCTTCTTCGCGTCGAACGGCCAGTAGCCGTCGGCGGCCGGAATCCGGGTGTCGGGCGTCACGCCGGCGGTCAGCGCCGCGGCGGAGACGACCACCTTGAACACCGAGCCAGGTGCGTACACCTGCTCGAACGCCCGATTGAGCAACGGCTGGGACGGGTCGGCGTTGAGCGCATCCCACGCCTTTTGGATCTCGTCCGAGTTGTGCGAACTCAGCTGGTTCGGGTCGTAGGACGGAGTGGAGACGGCGGCCAGGACGGCGCCGGTCGTGGGGTCGAGCGCGACGACCGCCCCCCGGCGCATCTTGCCGTCGGCGCCGACCATCGCCTTGTAGCCGGCTTCCTGCGCCGCCCGGTTCAGCGTGAGCTGGACGCTCCCGCCGGACGGATTGCGGCCGGTCAGGATGCTGCTGAGCTGGGTCCCGAACAATCGGTCGTCGGTGCCGGACAGCACCTGGTCCTCGGCCTTCTCGATCCCGCTCGTGTTGAAGATGAAGGAGTAGTACCCGGTGACCGGGGCGTAGATCAGGGCCGAGTCGATCTTGCGCTCGGGATATACCCGCAGGTACTTCAGCTCGTCTTTGGTCTTCTGCGACGTCGCGATCGCCGTTCCCTGAACGACGATCTGACCGCGCGGGCTGGCGTACTCGTTGAGCAGGACGCGCTGGTTGCCGGCGTGGTCGCGGTACTCGCGTCCTTGGACGATCTGGACGAGGTTCAGGTTGACGAAGATCGCCGCGAACAGCACGCCGAGCGCGATCGCGACCTTGCGAATCGGACGGTTCATGCCGGGAGCGCCTCGGCCCTTGGCGTCTTGGCCGGCGGGGTGGTCGCGGGCCGGCGGGCGGCGTCGGAGATCCGAAGCAGCAGGGCCAGGATGGCGTAGCTGCCGATCAGCGACGAGCCGCCGTAGGACAGGAACGGTGTGGTCAGCCCGGTCTCCGGGAGCAGCCGGGTCACGCCGGCCACGACCACGAACAGCTGCAGTGCCACCAGGAACGACAGGCCCACGCCCAGCAGCTTGCCGAACGCGTCACGCAACGCGAGCGCCGAGGCCAGCCCGCGTACCACGAACAGCACATACAGCATCAGAATCGCCATCAGGCCGAACAGGCCGACCTCCTCCCCGAAGGACGAGACGATGAAGTCGGTCGCGGGCAGCGGCACAAGTTCGGGGTGGCCGCCGCCGAGACCGGTACCGAACAGGCCGCCGGTACCCAGGCCGAACAGTGACTGCTTGAGCTGGTAGTACGGATCGATGCCCTGCTTGATCTGCTCGGGTGTGAGAGCGGCGAACGGGTGCAGCCACACGTCCACCCGGGTCTGCACCGTGCCGAACAGCTGGTACGAGACGTACGCGCCGACGGCGAACAGTGCGACGCCCACCACGACCCAGCCGACCCGCTCGGTGGCCACGTACAGCAGCACGACGAACAGCCCGAAGAACAACAGTGACGTGCCGAGGTCGTGCCCGCGGACCAGCACGCCGATGCACAACAGCCAGACCAGCAGCAGCGGACCGAAGTCCCGCCCGCGCGGCAGGTCGAAGCCGATGAAGCGCGAGCGCACCGAGAACCCGATCCGCTTGCCGGCCAGCGAGAGCACGTCGCGCTTGGCCACCAGGTACGCGGCCCCGAAGATCGTCAGCAGGACCTTGGCGAACTCGCCCGGCTGGATCGAGAAGCCGGCCGCCCTGATCCAGATGCGCGCGCCGTTGACCTCGCTGAACCGGGCCGGTAGTACCGCGGGCAGCACCATCAGGAACACCCCGATCAGCGCCAGCGTGTACGAGTAGCGCTGCAGCACGCGGTAGTCACGGATCAGCACGATCAGCGCGACGAACACGGCGACCCCGAGCGCCGTCCAGACGACCTGGGTCGGCGCCGCCGGATCGTTGAAAGTGTTGCCGAACTGCTCGGCCTGCTGCTTGAGCCCGAGGTCGAGCCGGTGGATCATCACCAGCCCCAGGCCGTTGAGCAGCACCACGATCGGCAGCAGCAGCGGATCGGCGTACGGCGCGACCTTGCGGATCACCAGGTGGGTCACCAGGCCGACGACGAGCGGTACGGCAGCGTAGGTGATCAGCCGGCTGGAGATGTGACCGTCGCGCGTGGCTTCGACGTCGGCCTCCGCCGCGATGACCATGATCACCGCCAAGAACAGCAGCAGCAGCTCGACGTTGCGCCGGGTCGGGATCCGTAGCTGGGCCGGTACCAGGGTCATGGTCATCGGCAGTCCGGGGGCGACAGCGTCGTGACGACGGGCGGTGGGGTGGTGGAGGCGGTCGCGGTCGGCGTCGCGTGCGTGGTGCTGGCGCGCGGCGCGGTCTTCGGGTGCGCCGGGGTCTTGCGCACCGTCGGGTGCGACGTCTTGGCAGTCGGGGTCGGGGTCGGGGTCGGCTTGAGCGTGGGGGACGGGCTCGGCGTTGGCGAGGTTGTCGCCCCGGTTGTCGGGCTGGTCGAGCAGAGCGGCAGCAGGTGGTCGCTCTCGAGGCGTCCCACGATCAGCCGCGCCTCGCTCAGGCTGCTGGCCGCGATGCCGGACACCACCTGGGACCGGGAGGACTGTTCCAGGTCACTCAGCTTGAGATCGGTGTTCTCGTCCACCTCGTAGAACTTCAGCGGCCCGAACGAGGTGTTGACGCCGCGGAAGATCGCGACCTCACTGCCGTCGCGGCCGACGAAGTAGTAGGACTGGGTCCAGGTGTAGATCGCGGCCAGCACCGCGAACACCAGGGCGAGCACGGCGATGACCAGGGCCGGCGTGCGCCAGCTGGGGCGGCGCTTGGGCTCGGCCGCCGCGGCCCGCTGGGGCAGGTGCGGGCGCGAGATATGCGCGGCGCGCTCGGCCGGGCTACCGGTGCCCGGGGCGTCCGCGGCCGACGGGTCGATCAACGCGCCGGCGATGACCGGGACGTCGTCGATGACGTCGCCGACGCGGGCCTCGATCGCGTGGGCGACGATCACCGTCACGTTGTCCGGGCCGCCGCCGCGCAGGGCCAGCTCGACCAGGCGGTCCGCGCACTCCTGCGGGTCCGCGATCCGCATCGTGTCGGCGATCGTCTCGGTGGACACCACGTCGGACAGGCCGTCACTGCAGAGCAGGTAGCGATCGCCCGGGCGGGCCTCGCGGATGGAGACGTCCAGTTCGACGTCGGCGCCGCGCAGGGCCCGCAGGATCACCGACTTGCGCGGGTGGTCCTTGGCCTCGTCCGGCGTGATCTTGCCGGTGTCGACCAGGTACTGGACGTAGGTGTCGTCGTGGGTGATCTGGGACAGCAGGTCGCCGCGCAGGAGGTAGGCCCGCGAGTCGCCGACGTGGACCAGGCCGATCCGCGAGCCGACGAAGCGCAGCGCCGTGAGCGTGGTCCCCATGCCGTCGAGGTCGGGGTTCTTCTGCACCGCGTCGGCTATGCGCTGGTTGGCGTCGAGCACCGCATCACGCAGCGCGGCCATGAGGTCGCCGAGGGAGCGGTCGTCGTCCAGGCTCTCCATCGTGCCGATGACGATCTTGCTGGCGACCTCGCCGGCCGCATGACCACCCATGCCGTCGGCGATGGCCAGCAGACGCGGTCCGGCGTAGACCGAGTCCTCATTGTTGCCGCGCACGAGCCCGAGGTCCGAGCGCACGGCGTAGCGCAAGATCAACGCCATGGCTAGCGCAGTTCCAGCACGGTCTTGCCGATGCGCAGGGGCACGCCGATCTCCATCGGTACCGGGCCGTCGAGCTTGCGCTGGCCCAGGTACGTGCCGTTCGTCGAGCCGAGGTCCTCGACCACCCACAGCCCGTCCTGCAGGGTGATACGCGCGTGCCGGGTGCTGGCGTAGTCGTCGGTCAGGACGAGGGTGGAGTCGTTGGCCCGGCCGATGAGCACCGGGGCTCCGGTCAGCCCGATCCGCGTGCCCTGCAGGCCACCCTCGGTGACGATCAGCTGCGACGGACCGCGTGGAGCCGACGTGCTGCGCGTCTGCGTGCGCCCCTTGTTCCGCGCCGGCGGGGTGGCGATACGCGGCTGACCGCTCATCCGCAGGTCACTGCGGATCACTCGGATCGAGGCGAACACGAACAGCCACAGCAGCGCCAGGAAGCCGAAGCGCATCGCGTTCAACGCGAGGGTGGAGTTCATGTCACCGTCACGGCACCCGGGTGAGCGGTCGGGCCGATCACCTGTGCTCCTGGTGGTAGACCAGCCGGGTGTGCCCCACCCGGATCACGTCTCCGTGCCGCAACACCTGGCTCCCGACCTCGTGCCCGTTGACCGCCGTGCCGTTCGTCGAGCCGAGATCGTAAGCCGTGGCGAAGTTGCCGTCGTACTGGATGTCCAGGTGACGACGCGAGATGCCCTGGTCGAGCAGCTGGAGATCGGCGTCGGTCCCCCGGCCGACCACGTTGCTGCCGTGCCGCAGCTCGAAGCGCTGGTTGGTCTGGTCGACGACCACAGCCGGAGTCGGACTTCTGCGCGACGCGGCCGGCTGCGGCGGCGCGTACTGCGGCTGCGGTGCGGGCGGCGGTCCAGGCATCGGCGGGGGCACGTACTCGCTCGGGCGGCTCTCCGGCGCCGCGACGGGCGGAGCGGACGGCTGCGGATACTGCCCGATCGGCAGCCCCGGCACGATCGGCATCGACAGTGAGTCGTGGGGCCGGCGCCGCGGCGGGGCCTGCGGCTCCATGCGGGACGCCACCCCGAAGACGCCGGTGTGCAGCTCGTCGTCGCGCGCGAGGTAGACCTCGATGTCGCCGACGGTCGTCCACCGGTTCTCGTCGAGATAGTCCTGGAGGAGCTCGGCCAGCGAGTTGGTGAGCTGCAGCTCCCACGGCACGAGCCGCTCGTGGTCCGAGCCGGCCAGAGTCACCCGGTAGCGGTTCGGGCACATCACCTGGCCGTTGCCCATGACGTTCTTCTTGTCGGCCGCCTCACGCTGCAGCGCCGACCCAATCTCGACCGGCTCGACCTGCCCCTTGAACACACGGGCGAAGGCGCCGCCGACCAGTCCTTCGAGTCGGCGCTCGAAGCGCTGGGCCAGGCTCACGAGTACCTCCTTCGACGGACATGGGTGAACGGCGTGTGACTCCACGCAACCCGGGAAGTCTATCTGGCGCATCGATCGAGCTCGGTGAACGAGCCCTGAGACGCGTGCTACCGTTGCGCGTTGTCATGAGCGCGGGAGACCGTGCAAGCCGGGCAAGTGGCGGAATGGCAGACGCGCACGGTTCAGGTCCGTGTGTCCGAAAGGACGTGGGGGTTCAACTCCCCCCTTGCCCACAATCAGAGGCTCCGTTCTGC
>JBDTGE010000019.1:0-5054 GCA_039937575.1 Jatrophihabitantaceae bacterium | reverse complement strand
GGCAGGCCGACCCGCCGCTGGACGACGTCGGCCGCGCCCAGGCCTACGAGGTCGCGGCCCTGATCGCCGCGCTCCGGCCGCAACTGCTGGTCACCTCCGACGCCCGGCGGGCGGCCCAGACCGCCGCCCCCATCGGCGAGGTGATCGGGCTGCCGGTCCGGGCCGAGGCCCGGCTGCGCGAGCGCTCGCTCGGGCACTGGGAGGGACTGACGCGCGACGACGTGGCCGAGCAGTTCCCGGACGAGTTCGCCGACTGGGTCGCCGGCCGTGACGTCAGCCGCCGTGGTGGCGAGACGCGCGAGCAGGTCGCGGCCCGTGCGCTGGCCGCGTTCACCGATCTACCCGAGGTCGAGACTGCAGTTCTGGTCACGCACAGTGCCACCGCGATGGCGCTGTGCAACGCGCTGCTGGCGATACCGCAGGAGGTCCATCCGCTCGGCCCGCTGGCCAACTGCCACTGGTCCGAGCTCGTCGCCGAGCACCACGACGGGGACTCGACCCTGTGGCGCCTGCGGGCCCACAACATCGGTTCACCGGGAGCCGTCGCGCCGCTGCCGATCCTCATCGACGGGGTCGGCGACGACGCGCCCGACGCCGACGCCTGAGTGCCTCCCGGCTGTCGCGGCCGGTGGTGAGCGACGCCACAGGCCCGTCGCGTCGTTGTCGGGGCTCGGGCCCCTATCGTGGCAGTAGGTGCCCCCGCGTTCGGCGGCGACGGACGGCGGGCGCGGGGCGCGCACCTGAACCGGTCGGGTCTGCTGGTGCCCACGCCCACTCCGGGCGGTATCCTCGAAGGTATGAGAACTGGACGCGTGCTCCTTCTCGAGCCGCGCTGACACCACACTGCGTCGGCGCGGCCGAGCCTCTGCACATCTGCAGAGGCTCTTCGTCTGTCCGGATCCAGGCGTTCCAACCAGGGGAGCACGAGCCACATGAGCAGCACGCCCGCCGGCGATCATTCCGCCGAACCCGCCGAACCCGCCGAACCCGCCGAACCCGCTGAGCCCGCTCAGCCCGCCGAGGACATCCCGCCGCACCGCTACAACGCGGCGATCGCCGACGCGATCGAGACGTCCTGGCAGGATCGCTGGGACCGCGAGGCCACGTTCAACGCGCCCAACCCGATCGGCCCGCTCTCGGACGGCTTCGACCGCGTGGCGATCCGGCCGCACTCCTACGTGCTGGACATGTTCCCCTACCCGTCCGGCGCCGGTCTGCACGTCGGCCACCCGCTGGGCTACATCGGCACCGACGTCTACGCGCGGTACCTGCGCATGCGTGGAGAGAATGTGCTGCACACGATGGGCTTCGACGCGTTCGGCCTGCCGGCCGAGCAGTTCGCCGTCCAGACCGGAGCCCATCCGGGCACGACGACCAAGGCCAACATGGTCGTCTTCCGTCAGCAGCTGCGCCGGCTGGGTCTGGGCCACGACCGGCGCCGCTCGATTGCGACGATCGACCCGGAGTACTACCGCTGGACGCAGTGGATCTTCCTTCAGATCTTCAACTCCTGGTACGACGCGCTGGAGGGTCGGGCCCGTCCGATCGCGGATCTGATCAGCGAACTGGACGACGACCGCCGTGAGCCGGCCGAGGGGACCAACCCGTTCGGCCGTCCGTGGGCCGATCTGGAGGACATCGAGAGGCGTCAGGTCGTCGACAACCACCGGCTGGCCTACCGCGCCGAGTCGACCGTCAACTGGGCGCCCGGCCTGGGCACGGTGCTGTCCAACGAGGAGGTCACCGCCGACGGCCGTAGCGAGCGCGGCAACTTCCCGGTGTTCCGCAAGCCGTTGCCCCAGTGGATGATGCGCATCACCGCGTACGCCGACCGGCTGGTGGACGATCTGGAGCACATCGACTGGCCCGACCAGGTCCGCACGATGCAGCGCAACTGGATCGGCAAGTCGATCGGCGCGCACGTCGCGTTCGCCGTTGAAAGCAGCCCGACCGGCGGCCCGATCGAGGTCTTCACGACGCGGCCGGACACGCTGTTCGGCGCTACCTACATGGTGCTGGCGCCCGAGCACCCGATGATCGTCTCGCTGACCGCCGGCGCGTGGCCTTACGGCGTCGACGAGCGGTGGACCGCAGGCTTCGCGACACCGGCCGAGGCGGTTGCCGACTACCAGGCGCGCAGTGCCCGGGTCTCGGAGTTGGAGCGCCAGGCCGGTGAGGCGAAGGACAAGACCGGGGTGTTCACCGGGTCCTACGCCACGAACCCGGTCACCGGGACGCAGCTGCCGGTGTTCATCGCCGACTACGTCCTGATGGGGTACGGCACCGGCGCGATCATGGCCGTCCCCGGACAGGACGAACGCGACTGGGCCTTCGCCGAGAACTTCGCCCTGCCGATCGTCCGCACGGTGCGGCCGAGCGACGGGTTCGACGGCAAGGCGTTCACCGGCGACGGCCCGGCGATCAACTCCTCCATCGAGGGGCTTGACCTGGACGGTCTGGGCGTGGCCGAGGCGAAGGCGAAGACCGTCGAGTGGTTGGAGGCGAACGGCCACGGCCGCGGCGCGACGACTTTCCGCTTGCGGGACTGGCTGTTCAGCCGTCAGCGGTACTGGGGCGAGCCCTTCCCGATCGTGTACGACGAGAGCGGCCTGCCGATCGCGCTGCCGGACTCGATGCTGCCGGTCGAGCTGCCCGAGACCGACGACTTCTCACCGAAGTCCTTCCCGCCCGAGGACTCCGCGTCGACGCCCGAACCGCCGCTGGGTCGGCTGGAGGACTGGGTCACCGTCGAGCTGGACCTGGGCGACGGGCCCAAGAAGTACCGCCGCGAGACGAACACCATGCCGAACTGGGCCGGCTCCTGCTGGTACGAACTGCGCTACCTGGATCCGACGAACACCGAGCGGTTCATCGCCCCGGAGATCGAGCACTACTGGATGGGTCCCGACGCCGACCGCCCGCTGGGTGGCGTCGAGCTGTACGTCGGCGGTGTCGAGCACGCGGTGCTGCACCTGCTGTACGCGCGCTTCTGGCACAAGGTGCTGTACGACCTGGGCTACCTGTCCTCTTCCGAGCCGTTCCACCGGCTGGTGAACCAGGGCATGCTGCAGCTGCCGGCCTACACGAGCTCCGACGGGTTCTACGTCGAGGCGGCCGAGGTGACTGAGGTGGTCGAGGGCGGGACGTCGAAGTTCTTCTTCCACGGCGAGGAGGTCACCCAGGAGTTCGGCAAGATCGGCAAGAGCCTGAAGAACGTGGTCACGCCCGATGACTTCATCGCCGAGTTCGGGGCCGACACGTTCCGGTTGTTCGAGATGTTCAGCGGGCCGCTGGAGCAGTCACGCCCGTGGGACGCCAAGGCGATCGTCGGACCCTACCGGCTGCTGCAGCGCATCTGGCGCGTGGTCGTTGACGAGCAGTCCGGCACCGCCCACGTCAGCGACGACGTCACCCCGGACGGACTCAACCGCCTGTTGCACAAGACGATTCACGCAGTTCGGGACGGGTACGAGACGCTGCGATTCAACACGTCCATCGCCCGGCTGACCGAGCTGAACAACGCGATCACCCAGGCCTACCGGCACGGTGGTGCGCCGCGATCCCTGGTCGAGCCGATCGTGCTGATGCTGGCCCCGATGGCTCCGCACATCGCCGAAGAGCTGTGGGCCAAGCTGGGCCACGACTCCTCGCTGGCCTGGGCGTCATTCCCGGTCGCCGATCCGGCGCTGCTGGTCGACGACACGATCGAGGTGCCGGTTCAGGTCAACGGCAAGCTGCGCTCGGTCATCAACGTGCCGGCCGACGCGGACGCCGCGGCCCTGCAGGCGGCGGCGCGGGCCGACGAGAAGGTCTTCGCCGCGCTGGACGGCCGGGCGGCCAAGCGCGTGGTCGCGGTGCCCGGGCGACTGGTCAACTTCGTCGTCTGACCCGCCGTCGGCGCCGGATGGGTCGGCGCCCGCGCCGGACGTCTCAGCGCCCGCGCGGGACGTCTCAGCGCCCGCGCAGGACGTAGTGGCCGGCCGCGGTCGTGGTCAGGATCGCGTTGCCGGCGGGGTCGGCGCTGATCACCACGTCGGACGTGGTCTCGTTCTCGTTCAGCACGGTCAGTAGCGGCGACCACCGGGTGCGTACCTCCACGGTGCACGCGCACGGGATGTCGACCAGCATCTTCTCCTGGTCGATCGAGATCAGGGTGGCCGGTCGCGCGACGATCGGCGTGGGGTGGGCGACGCGGAACACGGCCCAGTCGTCGTTGTGCCAGACCGGGGTCAGGTAAGAGGGTCGGTGATCGAGGATCAGATCGGACTCGGTCGTCAGTTTCGGCGGATGCAGGTTCGCCGTCACGTAACCGACTGCGTTGCGATCGAGCCAGCCGCGGTAGACCTGGGCTTCGATCGGGGTTTGGGTCCGGATATCGGCGTTGTACAGCGCGTCGGTCTGCGTCTCGAAACCGCGGGCCAGGGTCGCGTAGTTGAGCAGCGCGTAGGACGCCGTGTGTGTCCCGTCGTCGACGACCTCCAGGCGGTAGTCCTGCAGGTGCGGGAGGTGGCCCAGCTCGGCCTTGAGGGCCGTGTAGAAGTCGACCGACGACGACGGTTTCGTCGCGCCCCGCAGGTCGAAGTAGAGCCCGACCGACCCCACGGCGACGGCGATGGTGGCGATCGCGGCGAGGTAGGCCCGCCGTCCGGGCGTCGCGGCGACGACGGCGACCGGCAGGCAGAACCAGACGAAGCGGGCGAAGTTTCCGCCCATCCCGTTCGGGATGACGGCCATGGCCACGGTGGCCACGATGGACAGGTACAGCGCCACTCGCACGATCTTGCTCGGGCGGGCGAGCAGGAACGCGATCATCAGCGCGCACATGCCGCTCGCCAGCCCGACGGTGAGCGGTTCGGGGCCGGGGCTACCGAAGATGAGCACGATCAGCACTGCACCGACCGCGAGCACACCGAGCGGGGCGAGCAGCGCTCGCCGCGGCACCGCCCGGGTCGCCCACATCGCGACGAGCGCGATGCCGAGGAAGGCCGCGCTGACCGGCGAACCGAGCAGGGACAGGAAGGCCAGCGCGGATCCGAGCACCCAGCGCCGCCGCC
>JBDTGE010000018.1:0-4749 GCA_039937575.1 Jatrophihabitantaceae bacterium | reverse complement strand
GCACCCTTACCGGCCACGACCACGCTCCGGGCCACCTGGACGGGTACGGACCCATCACCGCGGAGATGGCCCTCCGGCTGGCGAACGACCCCACCGGCACCTGGCACCGCATCATCACCGATACGGCCGGCCGGATGCTCGACTACCCAGCCTGCACCTACAAGCCACCGACTGCCCTGGCCCGGCATGTGATCACCCGGGACCAGCACTGCGTCCACCCCGGCTGCCGCCGCAAAGCCACCACCTGCGAACTGGATCACCGGATCCCCTACCCGGCCGGGCCCACCTCCGCCGCCAATTTGCAGCCATTGTGCAAGCGACACCACATGATGAAACATCATTCCGATTGGCACGTCACCTGCACCGAGGACGGCTCCTACGACTGGACCTCGCCGACGAAGCACCGCTACAGATACCGACCACCAGAACTCCCCACCCCGACCGAAGAACCCGAACCCGACCCGCCGATCGACTACGGGCCGCCACCCTTCTGACCGGCGACGTTTTTGACCGGCGACCCGGGCCGACCGAGCCACCGCCGGTGACCTCCCCGGCGGAGCCCAACCCAACCACCCACCGGCCGCCATGCGACGAAGTCGCGTCGGTCATCGTGTCCGCCCGAGCGCAGCGAGCCCCAAACAGGGAAAGTCGACTGCGGCCCCTTAGAAGCACATCCCCGCGTCGAGAATTTGCGCGGCCCGTTTGACGTCGTTCGTGACGGCCCGCTGGACCTGGGCCGGCGACCGGATCCCGTCCAGGTATTTGGCCAGGCTGGCGAACTGCACCGGCCACAGCCCGAGCAGGGCGATCGCCGCGATCTGTGCCCGCGAATCGCCAGGCTTCAGCCCGGCCCGCGCAGCCAGGATCTCGGCCGCGGCCGCGACGAGTTCATCGAGCCGGTCGCGCTGGTGGGCCCGCAGCGCCGGAGTCTCTTCGAGCAACACACCGAATCGTCGGAACTGCGCCGCGGCGGCCGTGGGATCGGCCTGGGTCTTGAACCACGACGTCAACCCGCGCAGCTCGTCGGCCAGCACACTTAGCGCGGCCGCAACCGGCGTGCGGTCTCGGTCGGCGAGCGCATCCCGCAGGCCAGCCATCGTGCTGTCCCACCGGTCCAGCAGCAACGATTCCTTGGTCGGGAAGTAGTTGTAGACCGTCTTCTCCGACACTCCGCAGGCGACGGCGACATCGACCACGCGCACTGCGTCGAACCCGTGCGTCAGGAACATCTCGGTCGCAGTGTCGGACAGCTGCTGACGCATCAGTTGCTTCTTGCGTTCGCGCAGACCGTCCACCGCGGATGCCGGCGGCCGGGTCCAGACGACGGTGCGCGCGCTCATTGCCGCAGCGTAGTGCAGCCGGAGCCCATTGTCCGGTCGCAATATGTTTATAGTGGCCGTAGAATTTAGATAGCGAACGAGAGGCCGACATGAGCGAGATCCGAATCGTCCGGCACTACGCCCACTCCCCCGCGACCGTGTGGCGCGCGCTGACCGACCCGGCGCTCGTTCCCCGCTGGACCTCGACCGGGCGCGGTGGCCGGCCCGAGGGGTTCTCGACCACCGTCGGGACGCACTTCAGGTTCGTCGCCAAGCCCCTGCCCGGCTGGCGCGGCTTCGTCGAGTGCGAAGTCCTCGAGGTGCGCGAACCGACTCTGCTCCGGTACTCGTGGGTCGGCGACGAAAACGGCCGGCCGACCGAGGTCACCTACCGCGTCGCGCCTCAGGCCGGCGGTACCGAGTTCACGTTCGAGCACACGGGTTTCACCGGAGTCTCCGGCGTCGTCATGTCCGAACTCGTGCTCGGCCCGGTCCGTCGCAAGATGCTCGACGTGGGTCTGCCCGCGGTTCTGGACGAGATCGACGCCTAGACCGGCCCCGACTGGGCCACCGGCCGGATCTGTCGGTGGCCTGCGGAACAATGGCGAACATGACGATGGGGGGCGGCAGGCAGATCGGATCGTTCGACGTCATCGCCGGCACCACGGTGCAGCACACCGCGGACGGGATCGTGCCGGTGCGGGACTCGACCGAACTGCGCGCGCTGATCGCGCTGCGTGACGCGGCCCGCGCACTGCTGGCGTCCGAGTCCGACCGCACGATGCCAGACGACGAGCGTGAGCGAACCCGCGGTGCCGCCGCCGCTCGGTACGCGGACTACGTCGCAATGTGGGGTCCACTCAACCGCGGCGTGCTCCACGAGGGGCGACCTGACCCGCAGACCGGGTTGCCGTCCTTGACCTGGCGTCGCCCCCGCCTCGGCGGCTTCAACCGCGACCCCGACTACCTGACCGTGATCGCGCTGGAGGTCTTCGACCCGCAGACCCAGGCCGCCGAGCCGGCGCCGATCCTGCTGCACCGCGTGAACGGGGCAGTCCAGGCGCTCGACCGGATGACCACTCCCTACGAGGCGCTGGTCGCCTGCCTGGGCGAGGGCGAGCTGGATCTCACGCGGGTGGCCGAGCTCCTCGGCCGGTCCGACGCCGCCCACATGGCGGCCGAGCTCGGTGTGCTCGTGTACCAGGACCCAGCTCGGGACGGGCGGTGGGTCAGCGCGCGTAAGTATCTGACCGGGGACGTTCGGGCCAAGCACGCCGTCGCAGTGGAGGCGGCCCGGGACGACGCCGGATATGCCCGCAACGTCGACGCGCTGGCCGCCGTGATCCCCGTCGACCTCGGCCCGCTGGAGATCGCCGTGTCGTTGGGCGCGCCCTGGATCTCGGCCGCCGACATCGAGGAGTTCGTCCACGAGGTGCTGGGCGGCCGGGTCAAGGTCTGGCACCTGCCGTCGGCGGCCCACTGGCGGATCGTGCCGACCGGCAAGGTCCCGACCGGCGTCTTCGAGCGGTACGGCACGGCCCGGATGAACGGCTACCAGCTGTTGGCCGCCGGGCTCAACGGCCGGACCCCAGCGATCTTCGACATCGCGTACGTGGAGGGCAAGCGGGTCCGGGTCCGCAGCGGTGCGGACACTCTGGCCGCACAGGACAAGCTGACCGCCCTGCAAGAGCGCTTTCGCACCTGGGTGTGGGAGGACGCCGAACGCTGCACCCGGCTGTGCCGTGAGTACAACCGGCGGTTCAACACGCACGTCGTCCGCCGGCCCGACGGGTCGCTGCTGACCTTCCCCGGCCTGGCCGACAGCATCGAGCTGTGGCCGTGGCAGCGGGACATCGTCGCCCAGATCATCAGTTCGCCGGCGACCCTGTGCGGGCACGGGGTGGGCGCGGGCAAGACCCGCTCGATGGTGTGCGCGGCCATGACCGCGCGCCGGCTCGGCCTGGCCGGCAAACCGCTGATCGCCGTGCCCGCGCACCTCGTCGAGCAGACCGCGCGCGAGGCCCGGCAGGCGTATCCGCTCGGCCGGTTCCTGATCGCCGGCGAGGACGTCCACGCGTCCCGCGAACTGCTCGCCGCCCGGTGCGCGACCGGCGACTGGGACGCGGTGATCATGTCGCACGGCACGTTCAGCGCACTACCGGTCGCGATTGACACCGAGCTCGAGTCGCTGAGGCAGCACGAGGCGGAGCTCGAACGGCAGATCCGGGCCGGACGGGGCGGACGGTTCGGCCGGTCGGTACTGCATCGACGACTGGCGGCCGTCCAGGCCCGGATGGATCGGCTGCGCGCAAGCGAGCGGCCGTCGGTCGCGTTCGACGATCTCGGCGTCGACCTGCTGCTCATCGACGAGGCGCACTACTTCAAGCGGCTGCCGATCGTGTCCCGGATGGAGGGAATCTCCCTTGGCTCGTCGCGGCGTGCGACCGACCTGCTGCTGAAGGCGCAAGTGCTGCGGGCGCGGCGCGGCAACCGGCCGAGCCTGGCCCTGTTCACCGGGACGCCCTGGTCCAACACGATCGCCGAGACGTTCATCTGGCAGACGTTCGTGCAGCCGGACGTCCTGGCGGCCGCGGGCATCGATCGGTTCGACGCCTGGGCCGCGGTCTTCCTCGAGTACGACACCGTGGTCGAGGTGACCCCGGACAGCTCCGGCATCCGGCTGATGCAGCGACCGTCGCGGATCCGCAACCTGCCCGAGCTGCGCCGGATGTTCGCCCAGTCCTCGGACGTGCTCCCGGCCGAGATCCTGCAGCTCGAGCGGCCCGAACGGGCGCAGCGGACGGTCGTCTGCGACCCGAGCCCGGGGCAGCGCGAGTACGTGCTCAGCCTGGCCGCCCGCGCGGACAAGATCCGCCGCGAGTCGGTCAACTCCGAGCCGGGCGGTGACAACATGCTCACCCTCTGCGGCGATGGCCGTCGCATCGCGCTCGACCCTCACCTGGTCGGCGTGATCGAGCCGTCGACCAAGATCGCCGCCCTGGCCGACGCGGTGGCCCGAACTCACCACGACAACGCCGACGTCCGCTATTCGGGCAGCGACGTACCGGGCGTGTTCCAGCTCGTATTCTGCGACCAGGGCACGCCGGGACCGTACGGCCCGCAGACCTACGGACGGATCCGCATCGCACTGGCCGCCCGCGGCGTTCCGGCCGAGCAGGTGCGCTGGGTGCACGAAGCGAGCACCGACGCCGCACGGGCGGCCCTGTTCGCCGAGTGCCGCGCGGGCACCGTGTCCGTTCTGATCGGGTCCACCGACAAGGTCGGGGTCGGCACCAACGTGCAGGCCCGGCTGCGGGCCATCCATCACGCCGATGCACCGTGGCGGCCCTCGGACATCGAGCAACGGGAGGGGCGGGCGCTGCGTCCGGGCAACCTCAACCCGGTCGTCGACATCGTCCGCTACGTCACC
>JBDTGE010000017.1:0-15301 GCA_039937575.1 Jatrophihabitantaceae bacterium | reverse complement strand
CGAGGCGATGACCTCGCCCTTCACCGACCGCTGCATGTCCGTGACCTCTTCCGGGCGCTCGTCGATGAGCACCACCATGAGGTGGACTTCCGGGTTGTTGGTGGCGATCGCGTTGGCGATCGCCTGCAACACCATCGTCTTACCCGCCTTGGGCGGTGAGACGATCAGCGCCCGCTGACCCTTGCCGATCGGCATGACCAGGTCGATGACCCGGGTGGTCAGGATGTGCGGTTCGGTCTCCAGACGCAGCCGCTGCTGCGGGTAGAGCGGAGTCAGCTTGGTGAACTCGATCCGAGCCTTGGACTGCTCGGCCGTGCCGCCGTTGACGGTGTCCAGGCGAACCAGCGGGTTGTACTTCTCCCGCCGTTCGCCGTCCTTCTGCTGGCGGACCGCGCCGGTGACGGCGTCACCTCGGCGCAGGCCGAACCGGCGCACGTACGAGTTCGCGACGTACACGTCCTCGGTGCTGGCGAAGTAACCCTCGACGCGGATGAACCACGTGCTCTTGTCGGTGATCTCGTCCAGGATCCCGGCAACGGGGACCAGGACGTCGTCCTCGGAGACGGTCGGCTCGACGTCGGAGTTAGCCGACGGGGCGCCGACGACCCGGGCGCCGTCGCGGTTGCGGCCCCGACGGTCCCGGTAGCGACGGCCGCGACGACGGCCGCCCTCGAAGTCGTCCTCGTCCTGATCCTGGTTGTTCGGCTGTCGGTTCTGGTTCGCGCCGTTGTTCTGCTGGCGGTCCTGGTTGCGGTTCTGGTTCTGGCCGGCCGGTTGGTTGTTCTGACGATTCTGGTTGCCGCCGCTGTTCTGCTGGCGGTTCTCGTTCTGGCGGTCCTGGTTGCCGTTGCTCGACTGACGGTCCTGACCCGCTGGCTGACGGTCCTGGTCGCCGGCGCTGTAGTCCGACTGTGCGGCTCGATCCTCGCGCGGGGAGCGGTCCTGACTCGGGGCCCGCTGCTCGCGGGGGGCCTGCTGCTCGCGGGGGGCCTGCTGCTCGCGGGGGGCCCGGTCCTCGCGGGGACCCTGGTCCTCGCGAGGACCCTGGTCCTCGCGCGGGGCCCGGTCCTCGCGGGCCGCGCGGTTGCGAGTCGGTGCGCCCTTCGCCGACGTCTCGGCGCGGGGCGCTTCGGCTTTGGGTGCCCGAGCGGCGGATCCGCCCGACCCGGATCCGGCCGCCTGGATCGCCGCGATCAGGTCGCTCTTCTTGACCTTGGTGGTGCTGATCCCCATGCCGCTGGCGATCTGTTGCAGTTCGGGCAGCAGCTTGGAGTTGAGCGAGCCCCCCGAGTTACGAGTGCCGCGGGTCGCGGCGGGCGCCTGCTCGTGTGTGTCTGTCACGTGGTGTCGGATCCTTCCGAGGGTGGTCCGCGCACACCGGCGTGCGCTTTGGACCGGTTACAAGGGCCTGACCCGGTTCAGCTGGACTGCACCGGTTCGAACCCGGTCCCTGCAGCCGGTCTCTTGGTCAGGGACCGGGCCGAGGAGATGGAGCCAGAGTCCGCTCCGAGGATCGCGCCGAAAACGACGCTCAAGGGAACGGGGTGGGCGCCCACCGTGATACCGGTGGCGCCGAGGTCTGACAGCGGTAAGCCTAGACGCTCCCGCTGGTAGCGGCAACACCGAGCGTCGCCCGCATGTTCCCGCCGGCGCCGTTCAGCGGGCCTGGGCACCGCTCATCTGACCGGCGGGACCACGTGCCCGCCCCGGGACACGACGTCCAGGGCCAGCGCCCGCCATCCGTCCGGCCGTTCGGCGCCCGCCTGCTCGACCTCGAGCTGATCTCGAGCCAGCACCAGGACACTCGGTCCGGCGCCAGAGATCATGGCCGGCCGCCCGGCCGCCCGCAGCGCGCCGACCAGGGCCACGCTGTCGGCCATCGCCGGCGCGCGATAGGACTGGTGCAGGCGGTCCTCGGTGGCCTCGAGCAGGCACTCGGGCGCGCCGGTAAGGGCGGCGATCAACAGGGCGGCCCGCCCCGCGTTGAACGCCGCGTCCGCGTGCGGCACCGCGTCGGGCAGCAGCCCGCGCGCCTGCGTCGTCGAGGCTTCGAACGGCGGGACGAGCACGACCGGACGTACGCGCGCATCGCAGTCCAGCCCGATCGCGACCGCGGTGCCGGAGCTCTGCCAGGCGATGGTCAGCCCGCCGAGCAGGGCCGGCGCGACGTTGTCGGGATGGCCCTCCAGCTCACTCGCCAGGGCCAGAACGTCCTTCTCCGGCAGGGCATCCTCGCCGCCGACCACGAGCGCGCGGGCCAGCAGGACACCACCGACGATCGCGGCGGCGGAGGACCCGAGCCCGCGCCCGTGCGGGATCCGGTTGGCGCAGGACAGCTCGATGCCGCGGGGCTGAGCACCGAGCCGGTCGAAGGCGGCCCGCATCGCGCGGATGACCAGGTGCGTCTCGTCCCGGGCCAGCTGCATGCCCTCTCCCGCGACATCGATCGCCAACCCGTCGTCACTGATCCGGGCGACCACTTCGTCGTACAGATCCAGCGCCAGGCCGAGCGCGTCGAAGCCGGGACCGAGGTTCGCGCTCGTCGCGGGCACCCGGACATGGACGGCGCCGGCGCGGAAGGCGGGCTTCATGCCAGACCGAGGTGGGCTGCGGCGGCGCGCGCGTCGACCGGCACCGTGATCGGTTTGGGCGCGCCGGCGATCGCCCACTCCGGGTCCTTCAGCCCGTTGCCGGTAACGGTGCAGACCACCGTCGAACCTGCGGCCAGTCGACCGTCGGCCACCGTCTTGAACAGGCCGGCGATGCTGGCGGCCGACGCGGGCTCGACGAACACCGCCTCGCTGCGCGCGACCAGTCGGTAGGCCTCGAGGATCTGCTTGTCGGTCACCGCGTCGATCAGGCCTGCGGACTCGTCACGGGCGCGCTCGGCGGACATCCACGACGCCGGATTGCCGATGCGGATCGCGGTGGCGATCGTCATCGGCGACAGGACCGGCGCCCCGTTCACGATCGGCGCCGCTCCCGCCGCCTGGAAGCCGAACATACGGGGGGTCGCGGGCACCACGCCGTCGGCGGCGTACTCGCGATAGCCCTTCCAGTACGCGGTGATGTTTCCCGCATTGCCGACCGGGATGCAGTGCACGTCCGGTGCGCGGCCGAGCTCGTCGCAGATCTCGAACGCGGCCGTCTTCTGCCCCTCGATGCGGTACGGGTTGACCGAGTTGACCAGGGCCACCGGGTAGTCGACGGCCAGCTTCTGCGCGAGTTCGAGGCAGTCGTCGAAGTTGCCGTCGACCTGCAGCAGCCGCGCACCGTGTACCAGTGCCTGGGCCATCTTGCCGAGCGCGATCTTGCCCTGCGGCACGAGGACCGCGCACGTCATCCCGGCCCGGACGGCGTACGCGGCCGCACTCGCCGACGTGTTACCGGTCGAGGCGCAGATGACCGCCCGCGCGCCCTCCTCGGCCGCCTTGGAGATCGCCATCGTCATGCCGCGGTCCTTGAACGAGCCGGTCGGATTGGCCCCTTCGACCTTGAGGTACACCCGACAGCCGGTCCGCTCGGACAGGACCGGAGCCGGCACCAGCGGCGTGCCACCCTCGAACAGCGTCACGACCGGCGTCGCGTCGGTGACGGGGAGCCGGTCGCGGAACGCCTCGATCAGGCCGGGCCAGGGTCGGTACGACATCTGTTCTCCTACTCAACCGGAATCGCAGCGGCGGCCGGACCTACGCCGACATGCCCTCGACGCGCATGACACTGGCCACCCGACGCACGAACTCCATACCGGCCAGGCGATCGACCGTGCGGGCCAGTGACTCGTCCGGCGCACTGTGAGTGACGAGCACGAGGGTCGCGGCGTCACCGCGGCCCTCCTGACGCACGGTCTGGATGCTCACGCCCTGCTCGGCGAACGCGCCCGCCACCGCCGCGAGCACGCCCGGCTGGTCCGACACGTCAAGGGCTACGTGATACCGAGTCGCGACCTCGCCCATGCGCTGGATGCGGAGGGCGGCGTAGGCGCTCTCGCCCGCTCCGCGGCTGCCGTTCACCCGATTGCGGGCTACCGCGACGATGTCACCGAGGACGGCGCTCGCCGTCGGGGCCCCGCCCGCGCCCCGCCCGTAGAACATCAACGATCCGGCGGCGTCGGCCTCGACGAACACCGCGTTGAACGCGTCGCCGACACCGGCCAGCGGATGGCTGCGCGGGAGCATCGCCGGGTGCGTGCGCACCGCGACCTGCTCGACACCGTCGGCGCCACGCGTGCGTTCGCAGATGGCGAGCAACTTGATCGTGCAGTCCATCGCCTTGGCGCTGGCCATGTCCGCGGCCGTGACCTCACCGATCCCCTCGCGGTAGACGTCGGAGGCGGTCACCCTTGTGTGGAAGGACAGTCCGGCCAGGATTGCCGCTTTGGCCGCGGCGTCGAACCCGTCGACGTCGGCGGTCGGGTCGGCCTCGGCGTAGCCCAGCGCGGTCGCCTCGGTCAGAGCTTCGTCGAAACCCGCACCCGTGGCGTCCATGCGCGAGAGGATGAAGTTGGTGGTGCCGTTGACGATGCCCATCACCCGGGTGATGCGGTCACCGGCGAGGGACTCGCGGAGCGGCCGCAGCAGCGGGATCGCTCCGGCCACCGCCGCCTCGTAGTAGAGGTCCACACCCGCTCGCGCGGCGGCGTCGTGCAGCACCGCCCCGTCCTCGGCCAGCAGAGCCTTGTTCGCGCTGACCACGCTCTTGCCGTTGGCCAGCGCGCTGAGCAACAGGGAGCGGACCGGCTCGATGCCGCCGACGACCTCGACGACGAGGTCGATGTCTTCGCGGCTGACCAGCTCCTCGGCGTCGGTCGTGACGAGCCCCTCGGGCAGATCGGTGTGTCTGGCCGGCCGGCGGACCGCAACGCCCGCCAGTTCGAGGGGTACGCCGACCCGTGCGGCGAGGTCGTCGGCCTGCTCGTGCAGCAGCCGGACGACCTGCGAACCGACGACCCCGCAGCCGAGCAGCGCAATTCTTATCGCGTCGCTCATCGGGCTATTCCAGCGTCAAGGGAAAGTAGGTCGTCCTCGGTCTCGCGCCGGACGATGACGCTCGACGTGCCGCCCCGGACCGCGACGACCGGTGGCCGCGGAACGTGGTTGTAGTTGCTGGCCATGCTGCGGCAGTAGGCACCGGTCGCCGCGACGGCGATCAGGTCGCCGGCCCGGACGTCGGACGGCAGCCACGCGTCACGCACGACGATGTCCCCGCTCTCGCAGTGCTTTCCGACGATCCGGGCCAGTGTTGGCGCCGCCTGCGACACGCGGTTGGCGACGACGCAGGTGTACTCGGCGTCGTATAGCGCGGTGCGGATGTTATCGCTCATCCCGCCGTCGACCGACACGTAGTTCCGGGTCAGGCCGCCGTCGAGGCTGACCGCCTTGACCGTGCCGACCTCGTACACGGTTACCGTGCTCGGCCCGACGATCGCCCGGCCGGGCTCGACCGACAACCGCGGAGTGCGCAGGCCCGACGCCCGGCACTCCCGCTCGATGATCGCGACCAGCCGCTCGACCGTCTGCTTCGGCGTCTCCGGGTCGTCGCTGCTGACGTAGGCGATGCCGAGGCCGCCACCGAGGTCGATCTCCTGGACCTCGATGCCGTGGACGTCGCGGATGCGCGCGGCCAGCTCGACGACCCGGTGCGCGGCGACTTCGAAGCCGGCCGTGTCGAAGATCTGCGAGCCGATGTGCGAGTGCAGACCGGCCAGGTGCAGCGAGTCGGCGGCCAGCACGGCGCCCACCGCCCGCTCGGCGGCGCCGTCGCGCAGCGAGAAGCCGAACTTCTGGTCCTCGTGCGCGGTCGCGATGAACTCGTGGGTGTGGGCCTCGACGCCGACCGTCACCCGCACCAGCACGCGCTGCTGCACGCCGGAGACCCGGGCGAGCTCGGCCAGGCGCTCGATCTCGTCGAACGAGTCGACGATGACGTGGCCGACGCGCGCATCGACCGCTCGCTGCAGTTCGGCCGTCGACTTGTTGTTCCCGTGGACCGCGATCCGCTCGGCCGGGAAGTCGGCCGCGAGCGCGACGGCCAGCTCGCCACCGGTGCAGACGTCCAGGCCCAGACCCTCGTCCGCGATCCATCGCGCGACCGTGGTGCAGAGGAACGCCTTGCCGGCGTAGTAGACGCCTCCACCGTGACCCGCGGCGCCGAACGCCGCCACGTAGGCGCGGGCCCGCGAACGCAGGTCGTCCTCGTCGAGGAACAGCGACGGAGTCCCGTGCTCGGCGACCAGGTCCGTGACCAACGCGTCGGCCAGCGTCAGGACGCCGTCGACGCGCCGGGCCGACAGCGGCCAGATCGCCGGATCGAGCCCGTTGACGTCGCCCGGTGCGGCGCCGGCGTGCGCCTCGGGCTGGACGTCCGCGTGCCTCGGCCCCGCCGGGTGGGCGTTGCGGCTCACGGTTACATCCGCTCCGGAGCCGAAACACCCAACAGCGCAAGGCCGTTCGCCAGCACGACGTGCGTCGCCTCGTTCAACCACGCCCGCGCCCGATTCGCGTCGGTGACCGGATCATCGCCCTGCGGGACCACCCGGCACTCCTTGGTGTCGTACCAGCGGTGGTAGGTGGCCGCGAGCGACTCGAGGTAGTGCACGACCCGGTGCGGTGCGCGCAGCTCCGCGGCGGACTCGACCGTGCGGGGGAACTCGCCCAGCGCGGTGAGCAGGGCGGCATCCGCCGGATTGTCCAGCCGCTCGGGATGAAAGTCGTCCAGCTCGATCCCGAAGCCGTGGGCGTTGCGCCGGACATTTCGGGTGCGGGCGTGGGCGTACTGCACGTAGTACACCGGGTTGTCGTTGGTCTTGCGCGACCACAGGTCCAGATCGATGTCGATGCTCTGGTCGGACGAGTAGCGCACGAGGGCGTAGCGCGCGGCGTCGGCCCCGATCGCGTCGACGAGGTCGCTGAGCACGACGACGTTCCCGGCTCGCTTGCTCATTCGCACCGGCTCGCCGTCCCTGACCAGGTTCACCAGCTGGCCGATGAGGATCTCGAGCGTCTGATCGGGATCGTCACCGAAGCAGGTGGCCATCGCCCGCAGCCGGTTGATGTAGCCGTGGTGATCGGCGCCGAGCATGATCACGACGCGGTCGAAGCCGCGCGTCCGCTTGTTCAGATAGTAGGCACAGTCGGCCGCGAAGTAGGTCCACTCCCCGTTGCCGCGGACCACAACGCGATCGCGGTCGTCGCCGTAGTCGGTGGTGCGCAGCCAGGTAGCGCCGTCGGACTCGTAGACGTTGCCCTGTTCCCGCAGCCGGGTCAGCGCGGCAGCCAACCCACCGCTGGCGTGCAGGTCGCGCTCGTTGAAGTAGACGTCGAAATCCACGCCGAACCCGGACAGGGAGCTACGGATCTCGGCAAACATCAGCTCGACGCCGGCGACCCGGAACTGCTCGGTCTGCTCGTCGTCGGTGCGGGCGAGGACGTCGGGGTGCTCGGCCACGACGGCCGCGACGATCTCGTCGATGTAGCTGCCCGCATAGCCGTCCTCGGGGACGGGGCGACCGTTGGCCGCCTCGCGCAGCGTGCGGGCGAACCGCTCGATCTGGCTGCCGGCGTCGTTGAAGTAGTACTCCCGCGTGACCTGGGCCCCGCTGGCCTGGAGCAACCGGGCCAGTGCATCCCCGACCGCGGCCCACCGCACGGCGCCCAGATGCACCGGGCCGGTCGGGTTGGCGGAGACGAACTCGAGGTTCAGGTGCTGACCGGTGAGCGCGCTGCCCCGGCCGAACGCCGCGCCGGCCTCGACGACGGTGCGCGCGGCGGCGCCCAGCGCATCCGCGGCCAGCGTGATGTTCAGGAAGCCCGGGCCGGCGACGTCGACCTTCGCAATGCCATCGCTCGCAGCCAGGCGAACGGCGATGGCATCGGCCACCTCGCGCGCCGGCCGGCCGGCCGCCTTCGCCAGGCGAAGGGCGATGTTCGTGGTGTAGTCGCCGTGATCGGGGTTCTTCGGCCGGTCGATGACCGCCGCGGCCGGCTCGGTTCCCTCGAAGTCGCCGGCCTGCAGGCAGGCGGTGACCGCCGAGAGAACAGCGGCGGAGAGCTCAGCGGGAGTCACCAACCAATCCTAGTGGCCGAGGTTCGCCGCATTTCGGCGCATCAGACGGTGCTCACAGTGCCTACGACCTACACTCGGAGGTGTTCGCTCCAGCTCCCCGCGTCCGCGGGCCACCCGTAAGGCAGGCCGATGGCCCAGCGCAAGTCCCCCCCGTCAAACAAGGCTGTGACCGGCAAGCCCGGTGCCGCCAAGGCGAGCGCGAGCAAGCCCGGCGCGAAGACCGCGACAGCGGCCACGCGGAAGCCGCCGGCGAGAAAGCCCGGCAAGTCGATCGTCAACCAGAAGCAGACGCCCTGGGGGCTGATCTCGGTGACCGTGGTCATCGTGCTGTTCGCGGCGGCGATCGTGACCTACGCGGTGGCCAGCCGCAAGAGCACCCCGGCCGCGAACGGCGGCTGCACGAAGATGATCGGCTCCAACCAGATCAGCTACCTGAACGAGTTGCAGTGCGCGGCCGAGATCAAGGGCGTCACGTTCAAGCAGGAACCCAATCGCAACCATGTCGCCGGCGTCCTGAAGTACGACTCCACGCCGCCGGTCGGGGGCAACCACTCACCGGTCTGGGCGGACTGCTCGGGAACGGTGTACCCGGCTGCGATCGCCAACGAGAACGCGGTCCACATGCTCGAGCACGGGGCAATATGGATCACCTACAAGCCGGGTCTGGCCGACGCCGATGTGGCGAAGCTGTCCGACCTCGTGGCCGGGAACGACCGCATGGCGATGAGTCCGTACCCAGGGCTGAGCTCCGCCATCTCGTTGCAGGCATGGGGCTACCAGCTCAAGGTCGATTCGGCCTCAGACCCGCGGATCGAAAAGTTCATCACCGATCTTCGCTACAACACGAGGACGACGCCCGAGTACGGCGCATCGTGCTCGAACCCGACCTTCATCCAGACTCCCAGCACGCCCGGCCATCCCGTAGACGCCTGAGGCAGCAGCCATGACAACCAACGTCGACGCGCCGCCATCGACCCAGGACCGGACAGCCGGAGCCGGAGCGCCCCGGCGGCCCCTTGTCGTCGTCCTGCTCGCCGTGATCGCGGTGGCCGTCCTGGCGGTAGCCGTTGCGGTGGGCCACCTGTGGGGTACCGGCACGGTGTCGAGTGCGGGTTCGGTCAGCGCGACATCGGTAGACGCCGGATTTGCGCGGGACATGTCAACCCACCACACGCAGGCCGTGACGATGGCCGGGTACGAGCGCGACAACACGAAGAGCCCGGCGCTCAAGACCGTCGCCTATGACATCGAGACCTCGCAGTACTTCCAGCTCGGCGAGATGCAGGGCTGGCTGGACACGTGGGGCCTGGGCCGCGAGTCCTCGGTGCCGCAGATGGCCTGGATGGGTCACACCGGTGGGCTCGAGAGTGACGGGCTGATGCCGGGGATGGCGACACCGGCCCAGATGACCAGGCTGCAGACAATGCACGGCACGCCGATGGACATCCTCTTCCTGCAGCTGATGATCAATCACCACCTCGGCGGTCTGCCGATGGCGCAGTACGCCGCAGATCACGCCGCGACGCCGTATGTCCGCCAGCTGGCGCAGTCAATGGTGTCCGTACAGAGCAGCCAGATCGCCCAGATGGAACAGCTGCTGCGCCAGCTCGGCGGCAGTCCGCTGGCCCCGCCGATCACCTGACGGCTTGGTCGCGCCCGACCCGACGGCATCGTTTCCGGCGGCAACGAGCACGACGATCCGGCGTCCGCGCGGCTGTTAGGCTTACCGGGTTTGCCGCCCCCGTAGCTCAGGGGATAGAGCACCGCCCTCCGGAGGCGGTGGCGCAGGTTCGAATCCTGCCGGGGGCACTCGACAACATCGCCGCATTTGCTGGGCTGTAAGCCTCGAGTCACCTCTTAACTTCTTCAAAATGTTGATCTTGACAACATTCTGCGAACAGAACAGGGCGGCACAGCCTGGCTTGAGCTGGGAGTCGGCGTCCAACGCCGGGCGAATCCGACACCAAGGTCTGTACGGCGTCCGTCCGTGTTCTAATCCACACCAGCCAGCGGAAAACAGAACGCCGCCGAGCCGGCGCCAGCCATCCATCGGCCGAAGCGATGCCAAGACGCACACCTAGCCGTCGATAGCTAGCGTGGTCGCGTCGAAGCACCAACGCGCAGATCGGTTTGTATGAGCTCGCGTGGCCGCCCTGGTGCGTCCGGTGGAGTCGTTAAGTCTCGCCCCTGCAACGATGGCTGTTATGGACTGCTGATCGCCGCCACACCGACTAGCGGGTCCAACAGCTCAGCCACGTCCATACGACACCGACCCCACCAGGAGAGCCCATGACTGTCCGACTCGGAATCCTCGCGCTGCTCGAAGCCAAGCCCGACAAGGGCGCCGACCTCGCAGCGTTCCTCGAATCGGGGCGCGTGATCGTAGTTGCCGAGGAAGGCACCGTCACCTGGTACGCGTTCAAGATCAGCGAAACGACCTACGGCATCTTCGACACCTTCGAGACCGACGACGCCCTCCAAGCCCACCTCGGCGGACAGATCCCGCAAGCGCTCGGACAAGTCGGGCCCGACCTGCTCGCCAGCGATCCCGACATCCGCACCGTCGAGATCGTCGCCGTCAAGTAGGGCCGGGCTCAGGCACGTCACCGGGCCCCGGGGAGCGAGTTGCGCGTAGCCGTCGATCTCGCGCACGCCGGGCCGTCGCGGAGAGCGGAATGCATGTACTGACAGCACTTCTTGTCAGTGCAACGATCGATGCCGATGAGCACGTGACGCCAGGGGGTTTGGTTTGGACCGACCCCGCGCAGTTGTCTCGCGCGTTGGCCTCGTGGACGTGTTCACTGCCGTCAGCGTCCCGGCAGTGGTGGCGGTGGTCCGACAATTTCGATCTCGTGCCGGGGCGCAGCAGCCATCAGAGCGGTCAGGTCGAATTCCCACGTTGCCGGTACCTCGCCATCAACCGGAATTCCGGCGGTGCGTACGAAGTCGGCGAACGTGGCGGGCGCTGTCACGGTAATGACGCGGGCGTTCGGGGTGTGAATGCCGAACGCGTGGACCTGCCCCGCTGGGAGGTAAATGGCGCAGCCGCGTTCAAGGGAATGCACGTCGTCACCCGCCCAGGCCGTTATGCCGCCCTCGAGCACGTAGAAGATCTCAGCTTCGCGATGATGAATGTGCAGCGGTGTCGTATCGCCGTCGCGTCCCCATTGATCGAGAAGCGCAACGGAGCCGCCGGTCTGGGAACCGTCCAGGACCAGATCAAAGACCGTCGATCCTGCCCAGAGCAATTTCGATCGCGAACCGGGACGGCTGACAGCCGCTGATGTCCCTGTTCTTAGGTCGCTCATCATTACCCCCGCATAGGTACTGCAGCCACACCGTAGCGGAGGTCAGCGCTTTCGCGTCAGCGAAGTCCGCGCGAATCGGCGCGCGCGGGCCTTCCTGATGCTCATGCGCCGCGACTCGGAAGACGCCCAACTACTGGCCGGTCGCGGCGCACTGGAGAACTCCTTGGGACATCATTGAAACAACCATCTCCTACGCGGTGCCGGCGCTGTGCGCGGTCAGTAGTCGCTGCCGACGCTCGGATCTGCTGAGGTCTGCGCGCGCTCCGTACATCTGCACTAGCTGACATGAGCAAGCGCCGCCGCAGGGCTACTGAGTCCGTCGCCTGCGCACGCACCGGTTGCAAGGCTATTAGCCACTGTGAAGGCTGCGACCACGTCGGCGTTGGTGTTGTCGATGTACCTGTTAGCTTTGGTGATCGCCTTCACGATGTTCTGCCGCACGCGGGTATCAGCTCGTCAGCCGACGCGGGCACGGACTGCCCGTCGCTGGCCATCGCCGGCGGCAGCATCGACGCTCACGCGGATGTCCCGCCCGTGCTGCACCGACTCGTTGAGCCGCAGACCGCCGAAGGTCGCGACCGACAACGGGGCGGGCGCAAAACCCACATGGAGCTCGAGCGACTCGCGCCGTGTCTGCTCCAGCACCTCGAAGGCAGCGACCAGTGTGGCGTCGTGCGCGACGAACCCGTCCCGCTGCTGACCCGGACTCATCGCAATCCAGCGATCCCAGACCGACTGATTGAAGTCCTCCGCGGGTGCCTCGCGCGTGCCCAGGGCCACCTGCAATCCAGCCAGGGTGATCTCGGCTCCACTGCCGAGGTGCGACAACACATCGGCCACCGTCCAATCGGCAGCGCCGGAGGGTCCGCTCAACTGCGCGTCGCTCAGGCCGTCGGCGATGGCGGTCGTGGTGTCATGCTCGGCGCGCAGCGCCGCGATCGTGCGATCGGCAAGAGAGGTCATGACGCCCATAGTGACACCCACTGCCGCCCTGCCGCAGACCGCAGGGGCCGACGCCCCCAGCTTCCCGTCAGCCACCCTCAGCATCCTCGCCGCGCGACGCGAACCCGGCCCTACGTGCTCGACCGTGCGGAAACCGTCGCTATGCGCGGCCGGGAGGCACACATAAGGCGCGCAGATGGATTGTTCCGCCACCGAGAGCACAAGATCAAACGCACGCTCACGCCGAAATGATTGCGTCGGCCAACCGGCCCTGCCCTGCCCTGCCCTTTGGCAATCACTCGCTGGGGAAGCAAGCATGCCCGCGGTTCGCGCCAGCGCGTTAGTGACAAGTCCGGTGGGGTCCGATAGCGGGTTGGTCCAGTCCGCGACGCTGGGATGCGTGAGCGTCACCACTTGGATCCGATCGCGGCCACGATGGTTTGCACTCCGCCAATGACGCCGGTTGTCTTCCGTGAAGCTCTCAATCGCAGGTTCTGCATTGGCATCTAGTTGGGCTCTGACCCGCCGGCCCGCTTCCCGTCCAAAGCAGACGACCACCCGGACGCCCAGTGTCGAAATCAGCTTCTCGTGGACCGGCCAGCAATCGTAGAAGCGCGTCTCTTTGTGTTTGGCGTCGAGTGTCTCGACGCGGGTGCTCCGCACGAAGATCCCGATCAATGATGTCCGGAGCGAGTTCGTGGTCGACGAGCAGCACCCTCAGAAGCTGAGCCGCGGCACGGCCCGGCGGTGTGGGCTGAGCGTCGGCGACACCTCTCGCGCTTGAGCGCTGCGGGTCTACGGCGACGACGCGATCGATGGCCTCGCCGGTTTCGCTCGCTTCGAATGGGATGCGCTGGACGCCTGGTACGAGGAGGACGAACGGGTCTTTGTGCACCCGCGCGACCCGTACACCCGGGTCGACGCGCTACGTTCGACCCGCCTCGTCCGGGTCGAGCTCCGCGGCGTGCTCCTGGCCGAGTCGGCGTCACCGGTGCTGGTGTTCGAAACCGGCCTGCCCACGCGTTACTACCTCAACCGCAGCGAGGTCGATTTCGCGCACGTCCAGCCGGCCGGCACCCAGACGGCCTGCCCCTACAAGGGAGTTACCAGCGGTTACTGGTCAGCTCACGTCGACGGAACCTGCCATCCGGACATCGCCTGGACCTACGACTTCCCGACCGGACAACTGCTGCAGATCGCCGGACTGGTCGCGTTCTACAACGAGAAGGTCGACATCACCCTGGACGGCAACCGGCTCGAACGGCCGGCCCCCCCATTCGTCTGACCGATCGGGGTAAGAAGCACCGTTTGGCAGGAGGTCGTGGATACGCCAATGCGACAGTGCCACCAGCGCCACAATCGCTCCGCCAAAATATTGCGCGACTATTACGTCGAGACCTAGGGCTCGAAAGAACGGGCCGCCCACCGACACTCATCTGCTGCTCGCACCTGCGGGCAGGTCGTTACAGCGCGGCAACCCGACCTCTTGTGGAGCCGCGACGACGTCCCACGCAAAGAGAGGCAGCCCTATGAGAACCACCCGACGAATACGACGACGGGGCCTGACGATCGCACTCGCACTCACTGCGACGGCGACGCTTGCCAGCGGTCTAGTCGCCAGCGCATCCGGAGCATCGACGGCGAAGCCAGGCTCGCACGGCGGATCGAGCAGTGGACTCGGCCAGCTAAGTGGCCTGTTGCCACGCGACAAGGTCACTGAGCAAAGCGCGATCAACGTCAACCTGAGCAAGCAGAGCGTCCGGCTTCCGCTGTACAAGGGCAAAGCTCACGGCCAGACCGTGTGGTACACGCTGCTTGACGCCTCCGACTCCGGCCTCGCCGCGGATCTTGGCGTCAACTACGTACCCAAGCTCAACGACATGGCCATCAACTGCGCGGCCTGCGTCCAGACCGTGCACCTGGAACCCACCACGCCGCAGGACAACCGGTTCGGCACCGCCACGGTCGACTTCGCCGGAGCCCCCGACTTCAGCCCGACGCGGATCGCAATTCCGGGCCCGCAGGGTTTTCCGCTGGCTAAGTTCCAGCCAGGCGCCGTCGCCGGTCCCGGATACAGCCCCTTCATCCGGATCGCTGGATCACCGGTCGTTTACAACGCGCCGATCGTCGCCGTCGGGCCCGGGCCCTTCGACGTCACTCACCACACCAACACCGCAGATCGCGTTCTCGGTATTCACCTCGCAGGCAACGCCTCACGAGGCTTGGCGCAGTCGGGCCGCTATGACGACAACTGGGTCGACATGCTGTTCGTCAAGGGCTTCGACGCAGGACAGCCGATCGTCTACCTGAGTACCGACGCGGGCCAGCCCCTGACTGCAGTCCTGGAACGTGCTACCTACGTTCCCGCCCTGAACAACGCACCGTATGCCGGTGGAGACGACTTCCTAGGCTCAGCCCGCGAACGGCTGTTCGGGTTCATCAATGGCCAGACCGGCGCCAACAACCCGCAAGCCCAGGGATTCCAGCACCTGGCGCTCGACGGGCTGATCGGGCACGACGCGAGCGCGCAGGACACAGCGCTGATCTCCGCCCTGCGACACGGCGGCGACCTTCTCAACGTGTTTGGCGACTTCCCGACCCTCACCGATCCTCGCCATGCCGACGCCTACAGTCCACTTTGGGACGCGCAACTCGGCCTCTGGACCCCGAAAGCGGTCAAGCTGGGGCTCAACACACGGCAGACCGACGAAAACACGGTACTCAATCTCGCAGCCACCAGGCCCGATCTGCTGACCGGCGTCGACCCGGCGACCGGCAAACCGACGCTCTACGGATCAGTCGGCGTCACCATCAACTGCGCCGTGATCGGCTACACGGCCAACGCACCGACACAGGCCCAGGCCGCCCCGGTGAACGGGGGGCAGTTCCCGCCCCGATGATTGCCTAGGTTCTGGCTGGCCTCGCCAAGAGCCCAAGGCTCACGCAGCAGGCCGGATGCAAGCATGGGTGTGGACCGCCTCCGCGGA
>JBDTGE010000016.1:0-7561 GCA_039937575.1 Jatrophihabitantaceae bacterium | reverse complement strand
GGGCAGCCCGTGGCGGCACACCACGTGGGGACGCGCCGCGTGGTGGAACGCCCCGTGGTGGAACGCCGCGTGGTGGAACGCCGCGTCCGGGGGGTGGTCCGGCCGGACGGCGCGGCCCGGAGTGGGGGTCGTCGGGCCGACGGGTCATCGGGTGCCTCCCGGCAGGGTTGTCGTCGCGTTCGGAGCGGGGGTGGGCGTCGAGTGGGGCGTCGAGTGGCCAGTGGCGGGTTTGGTGGCGGTTCCCGTCGCCTTCGAGCCGGGGGCCTTCGAGCCGGGGGTCTTCGTCGCGCTCGCCGTCGCCTTCTTCTTCGGGTGCGGCGAGGTGGGCGCCGGGACCGGCGGTGCGGTCGCCGGGCCGGGACTACCCAGCACGTGCACCTTGCCGTCCGGGTCGATCTCCAGGAACGCCGGGTTGCCGGCCGGGACCATGCCGAGTTGGGCGGCGATGCGCTCGAGGTTCCCCGGCGCCTGGCTGGCGGCCACGTCGTTGTTGAGCTGTTCGACGCTGGCGGCGATGCTCGCGTCCTTGGTGGCCAGGTCGTGCCGCTGCAGTTCGTTGGCGGCCGAGGCGGTGTTCAGGGCGAGCAGCGCGACCAACCCGCCGATGAGAAGTCCCAGTACCAGCAGGGCAAACGGCACGCGCGGAGCGTGCTTCGGTGCCGGTCGCAGACTCATCGGAGTTCCTCGCACCGGTCGACTTGGCCCGCGACGCGGAGGTGAGTGTTGACTCCGGTTCCCGTCATCATGCGGCGGACTCCCTGATTCGTTCGGCGGCGCGCAGCCGGACGGACGCGGCGCGTGGGTTCTCGTCGATCTCGGCGGCGGACGCGGCCTCGCTGCCCCGCGTGAGCAGGCGCAACTGCGGTCCCCGGTCGGCGAGCGGAACCGGGAGCCCGACCGGGGTGCGGTCGACGGCCAGCTCGGCGATGGCCTGCTTGACGATCCGGTCCTCGAGCGACTGGTAGGACATGACGACGATCCGTCCCCCCATGCGTAGCGCGGTAAGTGCGGCCGGCAGGGCGCCCCGCAGCGCGTCCAGTTCGCCGTTGACCTCGATGCGCAGCGCCTGGAAGGTGCGTTTGGCCGGGTGGCCGCCGTGGCGTCGGGTGGCCGCCGGAATGGCCGAGCGCACCAGCTCGGCCAGCTCGGCCGTCGAGTCGAGCGGTCCGTTGCGGCGCGCCCGCTCGATCGCCTGGGCGATCCGCAGCGCGAAGTGCTCCTCGCCGTAGCGGCTCAGCACCCGGGCCAGCGCCCGCACCGAGTAGGTGTTCACGACCTCGGCCGCGGTGATGCCCGTAGTGGCGTCCATCCGCATGTCCAGCGGCGCGTCCTGCGCGTACGCGAAGCCCCGCTCGGCAAGGTCGAGCTGCATCGAGGAGACGCCGAGGTCGAACAGGACGCCGTCGACGCCGGACAGACCCAGCTCCTCGAGCACCTCGCTCATGTGGTCGTACACGGCGTGCACGAGATGGACGCGCGCCGCGAACCGGGCCAGCCGTTCGCGACTGCGCGACAGTGCGGCCGGGTCCCGGTCCAGACCGACCAGGGTCAGTTCCGGGTGCGCGCTCAGCAGCGCCTCGGCGTGCCCACCCAGTCCGAGCGTGGCGTCGACGACCACGGCCGGCTTGTCGGCCAGGGCGGGCGCGAGCAGTCCCAGACAGCGCTCGAGGAGCACCGGGACGTGGACCGCCCTCGACGCGCGGGGCGTCTGGTCCGGTGCGTCCATACCTGCGTCCTCGGGTCGGTGGTGGGCGGCAGTGGTGGTGGGCAGTGGTGGGGCCGAAGCCGAGCGGGCGGGCGACGCTCGACATCTGGTCCCCGCCCGTCCCACCTGGCCCCGGGGAAGTGGGGTCAGGAGGTGGACGGGAGGAGGCCGGACACGAGCGGCGGACCGGGTACTGAGCCGACGACGGTCGCCGACGCGATCAGAAGATGCCGGGCAGCACCTCCTCGGCGATCTCGGAGAAGGCGTCGTCCGCCCGTTCGGACCAGGCCTGCCAGGCCTCGGAGTCCCAGACCTCGATGCGGTTGTTGGCGCCGATCACCACGCAGTCCTTGCTCAGTCCGGCGTAGGCCCGCAGTACCGGCGGAACGGTGATCCGGCCCTGCCCGTCCGGGGTCTCGTTGGACGCGCTCGCGAACAGGGTCCGGCCGTACTCGCGCACCCGCCTGTCGGTGATCGGCGCGGTGGCCAGCGCCTGGGTGAAGTTGACGAACTGGGTCGTCGGGAAGACGAACAGGCAACGGTCCTGCCCTTTGCAGATCACCAGTCCCCCCTCCAGGTCCGGCCGGAACTTCGCAGGCAGCGCCAGCCGTCCCTTGTCGTCCAGGCGCGGCGTGTGGGTGCCGAGGAACAACATCGGCGCCACCTCCACCACGGAACGGGGAACTGCTGACTACTCCCCCACTAATCCCCACCATAACCCACTTCACTCCACCGTCCAATCAGCTCGTCGGCGAGTTGTGTCCGCTTCGAGACGGCTCGCCGTACCTATGCGGCGACGCGTCGGCAATACTCGAAAGCTGACACATCGCGCGCCCGCGTGATCACGTTCGAAAGGCGGCCCAGGTGGATGACCTCGCCAGCGAGATCCGACCCGGCGGAGTGCACTCCGTCCCGTCGCAAGGCGAACCCCCAGCCGCCCCGGTAACCGCGATACGCGAAGCCGCCGGACGTATCGCGGCCAACATCGAGAAGGTCATCGAGGGCAAGAGCGCCGAGGTGCGGCTGGGACTGGCCGTCCTGCTGGCCGAGGGTCACCTGCTCATCGAGGACGTCCCCGGCGTGGGCAAGACAACCTTCGCCAAAGCGCTGGCCCGCTCGATCGACTGCTCGGTCCGACGCATCCAGTTCACCCCCGACCTGCTGCCCAGCGATGTCACCGGCGTGAGCGTCTACAACGCCGAGGACCGCGACTTCGAGTTCAAGCCCGGCCCGGTGTTCGCGAACATCGTCGTGGGCGACGAGATCAACCGCGCCTCGCCCAAGACCCAGTCCGCGCTGCTGGAGTGCATGCAGGAGAAGCAGGTCACGGTCGACGGCGTCACCTACCCGCTCGAGTCACCGTTCATGGTGCTGGCGACGCAGAACCCGATCGACATGGAGGGCACCTACCCGCTCCCCGAGGCCCAGCGCGACCGTTTCACCGCGCGCGTCTCGATCGGCTATCCGGACCGGCGGGCCGAGATCGCGATGCTGGACGAGCACGCCGCCACGGACCCGCTCGACGTGCTGGAGCCGGTCTCGGACGCGACCGAGGTCCGGGCCCTGATCGCGGGCGTGCGCCGGATCCACGTCGCCGACGCGGTGAAGGGGTACGCCGTCGACCTGGCCGTGGCCACCCGTCGCTCGCCCGAGGTCCGGCTCGGTGCCTCCCCCCGCGCGGCGCTGCACCTGCTGCGCGCGTCCAAGGCGTGGGCCGCACTCGAGGGTCGCGACTACGTCGTGCCGGACGACCTGCAGTTCCTGCTCAGCTACGTGTTCGCCCATCGGCTGCTGATCACGGCCGAGGCCCACGTCGCGGGCAGGAGCGCGGCGGACCTGCTCGCCCGCATCGTCACCGCCACCCCGATCCCGGGAAGCAACGGGCAGCGCTGACCGTGGCCGCCTCGGACTACGGCTTCACGACGCGGGCCACCTGCCTGATCGCCGCGGGGGCCACCGCGCTGCTGTGCGGGTTGCTGCTCGGCGAGGTCGACCTGACGCGCGCCGGCGTTCTCGCGCTCGCCGTGCCGGTGCTCGCGGCGTTCGTGGTGCACCGCTCGAACGTGCAGATCAGCAATCGCCGCCGGGTCGAACCGGCCCACGCCAGCTCGGGCGACGAGGTCGTCATCGCGCTCACGATCACCAACCGGTCCCGGCTGCGCAGTGGCGCGCTGATGCTCGAGGACCACCTGCCGGCCCAACTGCCCGGGCGCGCCCGGTTCGTCCTCGACGGGCTGGCCAGCCGCGAGTCCCGCGTCGTGTCCTACCGGCTGCCGCACCTGCCCCGGGGCCGGTACCGCGCCGGCCCGCTGCGCGTCCGGCTGACCGACCCGTTCCACCTGGTCGACCTGCGCCGGGCGTTCACCGCGACGAGCGAGTTCACGATCCGGCCAATCGTCGAGTCGCTTCCGCCGGTGGCGCCGCCGCTCTCGCACGACATCGGCGACAACTCCGGGAGCCACTCGATCGGGACGCACGGCGCCGACGACGCCTCGACCCGCGAGTACCGGACCGGCGACGCCCTGCGCAAGATCCACTGGCGCTCGTCGGCGCGGATCGGGACGCTCATGGTGCGCCAGGAGGAACGCCCGTGGCAGGGCCAGGCCACCGTCGTGCTCGACCTGCGGGAGAACGCGCACGTCGACGTGGGCCCGGACGCCTGGGTGAGTGACGAGCGCCTGCGCAGCAGCCTGGAGTGGTCCGTGAGCGCGACTGCGAGCATCGGCAGTCACCTGATGACCTGCGGGCGCGTCATGGAGCTGGTCGACGACCTGGCGGCAGCGCGCCGCCTGCGCCCGGCCGACCCGGTCTCGCTCGTCGAGCACCTGGCCGCCGTGCGGGCCGTGCGCCAGGCCAGCCTCGAGCCGGCCCGCAACCTGATCGCCTCCTCGGCCCGGGAGACCGCGCTGATTGCCATCCTCGGCGAGGTCGACCCGGCGAGCCTGCGGGTGCTGGCCGATTGCCACCCCCGCGGCTCGGCGATACCGGCCGTCGCATTCCTGCTTGACACCGAGACGTGGCGGGGCAAGGCACCCTCGGGTCCGGACGCGCAGTGTCACGCGGCGGCACGGGTGCTGCGATCGGCCGGGTGGCGGGTCAGCATTGTCCGGCACGGAGCGAGCGTCGCCGACGCCTGGCGCGACGCGCTGCGCCCGATCGGTTCAGGAGTGGCCTGATGACCGCGTCGATCAACCAACCGGCTCCGGCGGTCTCGACCAGCGTGCAGCGCACCCTGCTCGCCCTGCTCGCTTCCGGTCTCGGCGCGATCCCGCTGTGCCAGTTGATCAGCGACCGCGGCTGGCTCGTGGACGTGTGGCTGTCGATGCTGGTCGTCATCGCTCCGGCCCTGCTCCTGCGCACACGGCGGCCGGTCGGCCCGCTGCAGATCTGGCCGGGCATCGTGCTGCTCGTTCCCTGGCTCACCGCCCGCTTCCTGCCCGAGCACGCGGTGCTGGGCCTTTTTCCCGGCCGAGCCTCGTTCCACGACGTCGGCAACCTGCTGGCCGACCTGCACCACACGACCCGGGACGGCGTGGCACCGGTGCACTCGACCGTGGCGATCAAGCTCGCCCTGTGCGCGATGCTCGGCCTGCTCGCGGCGCTCGTGGACCTGATCGCCGTCGTCGGCCGGCACGGAGCCCTGGCCGGCGTCCCGCTGCTGATCGTCTACACCATCTCCGGCGCCGTCCCCCGTCGCGTCGTGAGCTGGCAGTTCTTCGCGTTCGCGGCGGTCGGCTTCTTGATCCTGCTTGCCCTCGACGCCCGTGACGACCTGGCTACCTGGGGCCATCGCGTGCCCCGGCCGGAGCGACTGCGCGGCCGGCCGGCCGTCGCGATGTCCGGCCAGCGGATCGCCGTGCTGGCCCTGATCGCGGCCGTCATCCTGCCCGCGTTCGCGCCGACCAGGGCCAGCAACCTGATCGCGAACCTGATCCACGGCTCGAGCTCGGGCAACGGCACGAACTTCGGCGCGGGAAGCGGCGGATCGATCGATCCGTTCGCCGCGCTCAAGGGCGAGCTCATCCGGCCCAAGACGGTCGACCTGGCGACCGTGACCGTGAGCCCGGCGGACGCCGACCGCCCGTACTACCTGCGTGAGAACGTGCTCGAGAACTACGCCGACGCGGGCTGGAGCGAGGGCGACCACGGGCCGCAGGAGAGTGTCACGAACACCGACTTCGGCACGCAGCCCGCCTCGGTCTCCGGGACCACCACGCACTTCGACGCCGACATCTCGGTCAGTGGGCTGACCGGAAACCCGCCCCTGTTCGCCGAGCCCAACGGCGTGTCCGGCGTCGACGCGGCCGCGTGGCTACCGCAGGACCAGCTGCTGCTGGGCACCACGGTGCACCACGGCCTGAGGTACCACGAGTCCGTTGACCAGCCGGATCCGACCGTCGCCGAGCTGCAGAGCGGCGGAAACGACGCCGCCCCCGGAGCGTCGAGCTGGCTGAAGCTGCCGGCGATCCCGCAACAGGTGCACACGCTGGTCACGCAGATCATCGGCAACACGCGCGGGCAGTACAACAAGGCCCGCGCGATCAGCAACTGGTTCGCCGACCCGGCCAACGGCTTCAAGTACAGCCTGCAGACCGCCGCGGGTGACTCCGGCAGCGAGCTGGTCGACTTCCTGACCAACCGGGTCGGCTACTGCCAGCAGTACGCCGCCGCCATGGCGGTCATGTTGCGGCTGGCCGGAGTGCCGGCCCGGGTCGTGCTCGGCTACACCCACCAGCCCGCCGACGCGAACGGCCAGTTCACCATCACGACGAACGACGCCCACGCCTGGGTCGAGGCCTACTTCGCCCCGGGCGGCTGGATCCCCTTCGACCCGACACCCCTCTCCGGCATCGCCGGGACGCGGGCCACCGCACTGCCGTGGGCGCCGCACACGGCACCGACCGGCACCAGCACCGCCACCGCCTCCCCCACCGCGCACGCGAGCGGCAATCCGCACCCGAGCACGCAGCGACTAACGACCGCGGCGCCGGTGACCCAGGCCACCCACTCGAGTGGCCAGTCCGCCGTCGGCTGGCTGGCTCCGCTCGTCATCGTCGCGGTGGTGCTCGCGTTGGCACTCATCCCGTGGTTCACCCGCCAACGGCGCCGACGACACAGGCTGCACGCGGCCCGAGCCGGCGATCCCGATCCGCTGTGGGCCGAGCTGACCGACACCGCGGTCGACCTCGGCTACGTGTGGTCGCCCGCGCGCTCGCCCAGACAGGTGGCCCGCTGGCTACGAGAACCGGCGGGTGAGGCACGTGGTTCGCTGACCGCGCTGGCGCAGGCCGTCGAGCGACGCCGGTACGGCTCGGACGGGGCGCCGGGCGATCCCCGCGAGCTGGCGGCCGACCTGGATGCGATCACCAGCCGGCTGCGCGATCAACGAGACCGCTCGACCCGGCTGCGGGCCCGCTTCTGGCCGGCTTCGCTGAACTGGGCGCCGACCCGCTGGGGGCAGCGCGGCGAGCGTCGACGCTGAGCGCACTAGGCCCGCGGATCACGCGGTTGCTGCGCGTCCTCCCGCGGACTGTGCGTCAGTTCTCGTCGAAGCGACGACGGAGGCGTTCCTCCATGCGGCCACGCAGGCCACTCTGGCGCTGAGCCTTGGCCTGGGCCTTGGAACCGGCTTCACTGACTGCGGCGACGCTGACGTTGGTGCGCGGTCGCATGGTCTGCACGGCGAACCCGCACGCGCTGACGACCAGTACGAAACCGATCACACTGATCGCGATGATGTTGCTGACCAGTCCGACGAGTACGCAGCCCAGACCGATCAGGACGCCGAGGATGCACAGGATGATTCTGCGGCGGACATGCGATCGCACCCGCACGGAGCGCACGGTCGAAGCGAAC
>JBDTGE010000015.1:0-5462 GCA_039937575.1 Jatrophihabitantaceae bacterium | reverse complement strand
CGCGCAGCACGACGTCGAAGCGGAAGCCGAGGGCCCAGTGATCGGCCGTAGCCGTGTGGTCGTAGGACGAGACGAGCCGGGCCCGGGCCGCGGGGTCGGGCACCGAGTTGAAGATCGGGTCCTGGGAGAACAGCGGGTCGTCCGGGAAGTACATCTGAGTGACCAGCCGCTGCGCGAACGCCCGCCCGAACAGCGAGAAGTGGATGTGCGCGGGCCGCCAGGCGTTCAGGTGGTTCTTCCACGGGTAGGCGCCGGGCTTGATCGTGGTGAACCGGTAGTTGCCGGTGGCGTCGGTGGCGACCCGTCCTACGCCGGCGAAGTGCGGGTCGAGCGGGGCCGGCCAGTTGTCGATGACGTGCTGGTAGCGCCCGCCCGCGTTCGCCTGCCACAGCTCGATCAAGGCGTGCGGCACCGCGCGGCCGTCGCCGTCGCGAACCTGGCCGTGCACCACGATCCGCTGCCCCACGGCCTCGCCGCCGCCCCACTGGGTCAGGTCGTCGTCGCCGGGCGCCAGTCGCTCCGCGCCGAACACCGGGCCGGTGAGCTCGGTCAGCCGCTGGGGCAGAGCGATCAGCGCGCGCGAGGGGTGACGCAGGGCCGTGCTGCGGTAGGCCGGTGAGTCCAGTGGCGGGTGGCTGGCGTCGTCGCGCCGATAGGACGGTGGGAGCACGAGCGTCATCGATAGGACCACCCTTGTTCGTAAGGCATTCCGGCGTAGTTCTCGGCCAGTGAGGTCGCCATGGCCGGCGAGGAGGTGACGTAGCGCAACTGGGCGAGCGCGAGCTGCTCGGCGAACGGGTCGGCGTCCGGGTCGACGTGCAGCATCGCGGTCATCCACCACGAGAAGTGGGTCGCCCGCCAGACGCGCCGCAGCGCGGTCTCGGTGTACGCCGCCAGCAGATCCTCGCGTCCGTCGGCGTATCGGCCGGCGAGCGCGTGGGCCAGGATCCGGACGTCGGCGACCGCCAGGTTCATGCCCTTGGCCCCGGTGGGCGGGACGATGTGCGCGGCGTCGCCGGCGATGAACAGCCGGCCGTGCTGCATCGGCGTCGTGACGCTGCTGCGCATCGGGGTGATCCCCTTGTCCAGCAACGGTCCCTCGACCAGGGTGAAGCCGTCGTCGGTGAACAGCCGGGTCTGGAGCTCGGCCCAGATCCGCTCGTCCGGCCACGCGTCGAGCCGATCGTCGGCCGCGACCTGCAGGTACATGCGGGTGATCGACGGCGACCGCATCGAGTGCAGGGCGAAGCCGTTCTCGTGCCGGGCGTAGATGAGCTCGGCCGAGGACGGCGGCGCCTCGGCGAGAATGCCGAGCCAGGCGAACGGGTAGTCGCGCTCGTAGGTCGTCACCGCCCCGGCCGACCCGGCACTCACGCCGTGCGAGCCGTCCGCCCCCACGACGTAGTCGCACTCCAGGCTCTGGGCCGCGCCGTTCTCGACGAACGTGATCCGCGGCCGCTCGGCGTCCAGGTCGTGCAGAGCGACGTCCGCGATCTCGAACCGCACGTCCCCGCCGGCCGCGCGACGGGCCTGGATCAGATCGTGCACCACGTGCTGCTGGCCGTACACGGTGATGCCCCGGCCGGTCAGCGCACGGAAGTCGACGCGATGGCGGGCGCGCTCGAACCGCAGCTCGGTCCCGTCGTGCCTCATGCCCTCGGCGTCCATCCGCGGCCCGACACCCGCCTCGCGCAGCGTCTGCGCGGTGCCGTGCTCGAGCACGCCGGCGCGCACCCGCTGCTCGACGTACTCGCGATCGCGGCGCTCCAGGACGACGGACTCGATACCCTGCAGATGCAGCAACTGCGACAGCAGCAGCCCGGCCGGGCCGGCCCCGACGATCCCCACCTGAGTGCGCATCGTCCGTCTAGCTCCAGACCTCGGCCGCGGTCTCGACGATCAGCGCGAGCTTGGCCTTCTCCTCGTCCAGCGTCAGCCTGTTCCCCTCGACGGTGGAGGAGAAGCCGCACTGGCCGGACAGGCAGAGCTGCTCGAGCGGGACGAACTTCGCCGCCTCGTCGATGCGCCGCTTTAGCTCGTCCTTGGACTCCAGTTCCGGGCGCTTGGTGGTGACCAGCCCGAGCACGACGAACTTGCCCGGCGGGACGAAACGCAGCGGCTCGAAACCGCCCGAGCGCGCATCGTCGTACTCGAGGAAGAACCCGTCGACCTCCAGCCCACCGAACAGCGCCTCGGCGACGAAGTCGTAACCGCCCTCGGCCGTCCAGGACGAGCGGAAGTTGCCGCGGCACATGTGCGTGGTGATGCGCAGCTCGGCCGGCCGGTCGCCGATCGCGGCGTTGATCTGCTTGATGTAGCGCTCGTGCTGGTGCTCGGCGTCGGCGCCCTTGGCGGCCAGGTCGGCCCGCTGGGCCGGGTCGTTGAGGTACGCCAGCGAGGTGTCGTCCAGCTGCAGGTAGGTGCAGCCGAGAGCGGCGATCTCGCGGACCTGGGTGGCGTAGGCGGCCGAGAGATCGCTCCAGAACTCCTCGTCGTCGGGGTAGACACTCCGGTCGATCGCCGCGGGGCCGCCGCGGTAGTGGACCATCGACGGCGACGGGATGGTCAGCTTCGGCGTCGCAGTGCGGACGGCCGAGCGCAGGAACGTGAACGCGTCGCCGAAGATCGCTCGCTCGATCCCGATCTTGCCGTCGATCGCGAGAGCGGCCGAGGTGAAGTCCAGATCACCCTGCGCGTTGCGAAAGTGCACCTGGATCTGGTCGTCGGTACGGCTCACGCCCTGCAGCTGGTAGATGAAGTCCATGTGCCAGGACGTGCGCCGGAACTCGCCGTCGGTAGCCGACTGCAGGCCGAGATCCTCCTGCAGGCGCACGACCTCGGTGATCGCCGTGTCCTCGGCCGCCTCCAGCTGCGCCGGCGTGATCTCTCCGGCGGCCGCCTGCGCGCGCGCCTGAAGCAGGGCCGGTGGCCGCAGCAGGCTGCCGACGTGATCGGCACGGAACGGGGGCTGGTCGCGAGGTGTCATCCCTCCGTCCTACCCTGCCGGGCGGAGCCGGCGTAACGCAGGGCGCTCGTCGGCGCCCTCAGAGCAGCTCGATGGCCGCGATCGTGCGCTCGCAGCACCGGCCGTCGCGCTCGATGAAGGTGGCCGCGATTCGTTGCTGGTACTGCGCCGCCGGTTGCCCGCCGGCGCTCGAGAGGATCGTGGCGACGTCCTCGACCGCTCGGTCCACGGTGTCGGTGACCGGGCCGAACCCGTCGTCGCGGTAGTCGAAGTAGCCGCGCCGACCGACGTGCGCACCGGCCGCCGTCGGCTCGGCGTCGAACTGGAGGTACACGACCGGCCGGTCCAGGTAGGCCGCGTCGAACGCCAGGGCTGAGTAGTCGGTGACGAGCAGGGCCGCCTCGGCGAGCCGTTGCTGCACGTCGCGCCCGGCGAACGACAGCATCTCGACGTGGGCCGGAAGCTCCAGTTGGGCCAGGGCGGGCGCGACGTCGGGGTGGGGCAGTAAGCCGATCCGCAGGCCATGGTCGGCGGCCAGCCGGGCCAGCCGCTCGTCGCCCAGGAACGCGGTCCACTGCCGCACGTAGTCGCTGTCCGAGAACTCGCCGGGGCGCGGCGAACCCGGCGCGGACGGCGGCGCCAGCCACCACGGCCACGTCGGGCAGACCAGCAGGTACCGGCGCTGCCCGGGTGGTACCGCGGCGCCGAGCTCCCGGAGCCGGTCGAAGCGTGGCAGCCCGGCCATCGGAACCTGGCCGCCGGTGTAGGCGTACGGCGTGTAGTCATCGACGATCGACGCGCGCTCCTGCGGAGTGCTGGTCACGAACAGGTCGAACCGCTTCGGGTTCAACCAGCTCGAGCGATCGTCGTCCAGGACGCCGTGCTGCAGGAACGTGAACGCCCACTGTGGCTCGGGTTTCATCCGCAGGATCGCCGGCGGCCGGTGCACCGAGGCGTCCGCGTGCGAGGAGATCAGGCGGGTGCAGTTGAGCATGAGCAGCCGCCACAGCACCCCGCCGTGCGGGATCAGTCGCCGTCCGTACCCGTCGCGGCGCAGGCGATCCCAGTCCGGCGTCCCGCGCTCGAGGACGAACCACGCGTTGACGTCCGGGCGGTGCTCACGCAGGTGGCGGAACAACTGCTCGGCGTTGTCGCCCGCGGCGTGGACCTGGTCCAGCAGGGTCCAGGCGTCACCGAAGCGGCGCCGGACGACCCAGGTGCGGGCCAGCCGACGGACCACGCGGGTCGCGCGCCGCAGCGGGACCGGCCGGGGGACCGACGGCGACGGCCCACTCCAGGTCGGCCCACTCCAGGCCGGCCGCAGCGGGACCGGCTCCCCGTCCAGGATCACCTGCACCGCGTCGTCCGCCCGAACCCAGGCCACCCGCTCGGACATGAGCGGATGGCCGAAGTAGGTGTGCGTCCAGATCTTCCCGTCCCGGACCTGGACCCGCTCGCCGCGGACCAGGATCCGCTCCTGCGGCGCTACCCCGGTGAAGCGGTAGGACAGCCGCACGAGCTGGCGGCGTGGGTCGGATCGGTCCCGCACGGCGTACGGCGAGACCCAGCGGGTGTCGCCGAACGCGTGCAGCAGGATGTCCCGCCACGCGGGGTCGAGCCGGCGCACGTCGAACTCGGCGACGACGGCCGGGTCGAGTCGGGCCGCGATCTCGCGCAGCAGTTCGACGAACTCGTCGGCGACCTCGCCGCGCGCGGCCGTGGCGCCGGGCAGCTGCTGGTCGCTGCTGAAGTAGTAGGACAGCTCGTAGAGAACGAGGTTCTGCACCCACGGCGCCGCGTACGCCCCCGGCGCAACACCGCGGGTCAACAGGTCGAGGTAGCCGCGGCGCGGCACGACGACGAACCGCTCCGGCCGGCCGAGCCCGCCCTGCAGCGTCGAGGATCCGTCGGCACGCCGGCGGTAGATGTAGTGCGCGGTACCGAGGAACCCGACGTTCGGTGCGCCGGCGGCGAGCAGGTAGCGCGCGCAGAAGTGACCGTCCTCGAAGTGCGGCCGGATCAGGGGGTCGAACCGCAGCCCCTCGCGGGCGACGACGTCGGTGCGGAGGAACGCGGCCGGCGCACTGCTGTGGAAGAACTCCGGGGCCCGGTTCAGGTCGACGAGCCGGTCGCGGCCGTCGAACATCGGCCGCAGCGGGTGATTGTCGATGACCTGTCCGGTGCTCTCCTGCCACATGATCCGAGCCGTCGCGGCCATGACGGCGCTCGGGTTATCGCGCAGGAAGCCGTCGACGATCGAGAAGTAGTCCGGCTCGAGCACGTCGTCGGGGTCGGGAAAGGTGACCCATTCACCGCGCACGTGCTCCAGCCCTAGATTGCGCGCCGACGCCTGCCCGCCGTTCTCCTGGGTGAGGACGCGAACCAGCCCGGGCCGGCGCTTGGCCCACTCCTGGAGCAACGCCAGCGAGTCGTCGCTCGATCCGTCGTCCACGGCGATGATCTCGACGTGCTCGAGCGGGTAGGTCTGCTTCTCGAT
>JBDTGE010000014.1:0-11032 GCA_039937575.1 Jatrophihabitantaceae bacterium | reverse complement strand
ATGAGCCCGGTGCGGCGGGACTCGTGACGATCACCGGACGGCTGGTGGCGCTGGCCGCGCTAGGGGCGGCGCTCGCGTGGGCCTCGACCGCGGCCGCGCTGGTGTTCGCCGCGATCCTGCTGCTGCTCGTCGGCGCCGACCTCACCCGGGCCGCGGCGATCGGCGACGTGCACGTGACGCGCGAGCGCACCCCCGCTGTGCGGCTGGGTGAGACCACCACGACGACCCTGCAGTTGACGAACACCGGCCGGCGGCGGCTGCGCGGGTACCTGCGCGACGCCTGGCTGCCGTCGGCGGGGGTCACGCCGCGCGTGCAGCTGGTGCAGGTCGCGGCCGGGGAACGCGAGAGCGTCGTCACCGGCCTGCGGCCGACCCGTCGCGGGGAGCGGACCAGCGCCGAGGTGACGGTCCGCTCGTACGGCCCGCTCGGGCTCGCGGCCCGGCAGCGGCGCACGACCGTCCCCGGGTCGGTTCGCGTGCTGCCCGCCTTCGGTTCGCGGCGGTTCCTGCCGGAGAAACTGTCGCGGCTGCGGCAGATCGACGGCGCGGTGCTGGTGCGCCAGCGGGGGCAGGGCAGCGAGTTCGACTCGCTGCGGACCTACGTCAGCGGCGACGACGTCCGCGCGATCGACTGGCGCGCCACGGCCCGCTCGCGCGACGTCGTGGTGCGGACGTGGCGGCCGGAGCGCGATCGGCACATCGTGCTCGCCGTCGACACCGGACGCGCGTCGGCGGCTCGGCTCGGTGACGAGCCCCGGCTCGACGCAGCTCTGGACGCGTGCCTGTTGCTGACCGCAGTGGCGGCGCGGGCCGGTGACCGCGTCGCGCTCGTCGCGGCCGACGTCGCGGTGCGCGCGCGGCTCGGGCCGACAGGGGGGCGCGACGCGCTGGTCAAGGTCGTCACCGCGCTGACCCCGCTCGAGCCGGCCCTGGTCGAGACCGATCCGCAGCTGCTCGCGAGCGAGGTGTTGCGACAGGTGTCCAAGCGCGCGCTGGTCGTCCTGTTCGGGTCGCTGGACACCGCGGCCGACACCGGACTGGTTCCGGCCGCGAGGACGCTGGCCGCGCGCCACGAGGTGGTCGTCGCATCGGTCGCCGATCCGACTCTGGCCGTGCTCGCCGCCGCGCGCGAGGACGCCGCCGACGTCTACACCGCGGCCGCGGCCGAACTCGCCGCCGTCGCGCGCCGGACCACGATCGAGCAGCTGCGCCGCATCGGGGTGCACGTCGTGGACGCGCCCGCCGACGTGTTCGCGTCGCACGTGGCCGACGCCTACCTCGACCTCAAGGCCGCCGGCCGTCTCTGACCGCGGGCGCTGGGAGAGCCGCTCAGGCGACGGGCAGGACGTCCTCGCGCTCCTGCGCGGTGAGGTCACCGGTCGCGCCCGCACGCACCGCGCGTCGGCCGAGGACGACCACGTAGCTCAGGAAGGCGACCTCGGCCAGAGCACCGATCCCGATCCGCACCGCGGTCGGCAGCCCCGACGGGGTCACGAAGGCTTCGATGACGCCGGACACCAGCAGTACCCCGGCCAGTCCGAGGGCGACGACGCCGGCGGTTCGTCCGGCCTCGGCCAGGGCTCGGCTGCGGGGCAGCGGTCCGGGCGCCACCCAGGCCCAGCCGGTGCGCAGGCCGACCCCGCCGGCGATGAAGACCGCGGTCAGCTCGAGCATCCCGTGCGGCAGGATCAGCCCGAAGAACACGTTCGCCTTCCCCGCGCCGAGCATCGCACCGCCGACCACGCCGAGGTTCACCGTGTTCTGCCACATCACGTACAGCGTGCCGACCAGCGTCACACCGAGGAACATCGCCGTCGCCGCCACGAGCGCGTTGTTCGTCCAGACCTGCGCCGCAAACGCGCGCGCCGGATGCGCGGAGTAGTAGTCGCTGAACTCACGGTCGACCAGCTGGCGCACGTCGTCGCTGGAGAGCAGCCGGTTCAGCCGCTCGGGATGCGCCTGCAGCCACAGCATCATCGCCGCCGCGACACCGAGGTTGGCCACGATCATCGCGACCCACCACCGCCAGGTGCGGTAGACGGCCACCGGGAACGACACGGTGACGCCGCGGGCCAACGCCGACCAGCCGCTCGTCCGGCTCCCCGCGATGGTCGCGGCCCGACCGCGGGCCAGCAGCCCGGACAGTCGGGTCGCCAGCACCGGATCGGGCGTGCGCGACTGGACGAGCGCGAGATGGGTGGCCACGCGGCGGTAGAGCACGACCAGCTCGTCGGCCTCGTCCGCGGTGAGCCGGCGCCGCCGGGCGAGCACGTCGAGTCGGGCCCACTCGGGCGAGTGCTGGGCGATGAAGGCGTCGACGTCCACGGTGTCTGAGAGCTTAGGGTCATCATGTGAACTCACCCGACGAGGCGGCGGCGCGAAACCCGCTCGCGGGGTCCCCGTGGTGAGCGCGTCCCCCGAAATCGTCTCCGGCGAAGGAGTCGGGCTCGATCTGGCCCACGCCGGAGTCGGATCCCGCATCGTCGCGGCAAGCCTGGATGTGGCGCTGCAGCTCATTGCGAGCGTCGCACTGGTGGCGATCACCGCGCAGCTGGCCGGCGGCGACTCGGCGGCGATCGCCGCGGCCCTGGTCGCCGAGCTGGTCCTGGTGTTCGCGGGCTACCCGATCCTGATGGAGTGGCTCAGCCGCGGGCGCACGATCGGCAAGCTGTGCATGGGGCTACGCGTGGTGCGCGACGACGGCGGCCCGATCGGCTTCCGGCAGGCGCTCGTCCGCGGACTGGCCGGCCTCGTCCTGGAGAACCCCGGGCTCGCGTTCCCGTTCACGACGGCCGCCGGCATCATGACGATGATCTTCAGCGCCCGCGAGAAGCGGATCGGCGACATGATGGCCGGGACGTTCGTGTTGAACGAGCGCGCCGGGCCCCAGCACTCGGTCGTGGCCCGCCAGTTCGTAGTGCCGTACGAGCTGCAGCCGTGGGCCCGGCTGCTCGACCTGTCCCGGCTGGACGACCAACTCGCACTCGCCGTGCGCCAGTTCGTGGTGCGCGCCAACCAGATGCTTCCGGCGGCCCAGCACGCGCTCGGCGAGAGCCTGCGGGCCCGAGTCGAGGCGGCCATCGCACCGGCACCGCCGCCGGGCACCCCGACCCCGTGGGTTCTGACGACCGTGCTCGCCGAACGACGGCGCCGCTCCGATTCAGCCTCGGCGCACCAGTACGCCCAGCCCGGCACCCCGCCCCCGTACCCGGTCGCCCCGCCCACGTACACGGCGCAGCCCCACCCGACGCAGCCGGCGCAGCCCCACCCGACGCAGCCCCACCCGACGCAGCCGGCGACCGCGGCGCGACCCGAGTCGCCGTTCACGCCACCGAGCTGACCGGCGCGGCGTCACGCCGGCTTCAGGCCACAAGTGGTACGTATTGCCCATCCTGGTCACGTCCCCGACTGGAGGCACCCGTGCACAGATCCCGCCTGCCGCTGCTCGCCACCGCGATCGCCGGCATCGCCACCCTCGTCCTGACCCTGGCGCCCTCGGCGTCCGCGGCGGGCGCCCGCTACGTTGCGCTCGGCGACTCGTACTCCTCCGGGGTCGGGTCCGGCAGCTACATCTCGGCCAGCGGCAACTGCCTGCGCAGCACGCTGGCCTACTCGCAGTTGTGGGCCAACTCGCACGCGCCGTCCTCGTACAGCTCGGTCGCCTGCTCGGGCGCGACGACGACCGACGTGATCAACAACCAGGTGTCGGCACTCAGCGGCTCCACGACACTCGTCAGCATCTCCATCGGCGGCAACGATGTGAACTTCGCCGGCATCATGCTGGACTGCGTCCTCTACAGCACCAGCACCTGCGTCAACGACCTGAACTCGGCCGAGGCGGTCGCACGGACCTCGCTACCCGGCTGGCTGGACGCCGCCTACGACTCGATCCGCTCGCACGCCCCGAGCGCCAAGGTCGTGGTGCTGGACTACCCGCGCCTCTACCACAACCTCTGGTACTGCTTCGGCCTCAGCTCGACCGACCGCAACAAGATCAACGAGGCGGCGGACGTGCTCGACGGCGTGATCGCGTCGGCGGCGTCGCGCCACGGCTTCGCGTTCGGCGACGTGCGGGCTGCGTTCGCCGGCGGTCACGAGATTTGCGACGGCGGCAGCTCGTGGCTGCACTCGGTCGACCTCGGCGACATCACCGAGTCCTACCACCCGACCGCGTCCGGCCAGTCCGGCGGCTACCTGCCGGCCTTCACCGCCCAGGCGGGCTGACGCTGCGCAACTCCACCAACATGAATACCCCCGCAGCCACACCAGAGTGTGGCTGCGGGGGTATCGACAGCGACTAGTAGCGGTAGTGCTCGGGCTTGTACGGGCCGGACACGTCGACGCCGATGTACTCGGCCTGGGACTTGGTGAGCGTCGTCAGCTTGGCCCCGACCGCGTCCAGGTGCAGCCGCGCGACCTTCTCATCCAGGTGCTTGGGCAGCGTGGTGACCGTGGGCTTGCCGTCCACGAGGTAGGCCTCGGGGTTCTTGTTTATCTCGATCTGGGCGATCGTCTGGTTGGAGAACGACGCGCTCATCACGAACGACGGGTGGCCGGTGGCGTTGCCCAGGTTCAGCAGCCGCCCCTCGGACAGCAGGATGATCGACTTGCCGTCCGCGAAGCGCCACTCGTGCACCTGCGGCTTGACCTCGATCTTCTGGATGCCCGGGACCTTGGCCAGCCCGGCCATGTCGATCTCGTTGTCGAAGTGGCCGATGTTCCCGACGATCGCCTGGTGCTTCATCTGGCTCATGTGCTCGGCCATGATGATGTCCTTGTTGCCGGTCGTGGTCACGAAGATGTCCGCCTTGCCGACGACGTCCTCGATCGTGACGACGTCCAGGCCCTCCATGGCCGCCTGCAGCGCGCAGATCGGGTCGACCTCGGTGACGACGACGCGGGCACCCTGGCCGCGAAGTGACTCGACACAGCCCTTGCCGACGTCGCCGTAGCCGAAGACGACGGCCAGCTTGCCGGCGATCATCACGTCGGTGCCACGGTTGATGCCGTCGATGAGCGAGTGGCGGCAGCCGTACTTGTTGTCGAACTTCGACTTGGTCACCGAGTCGTTGACGTTGATCGCGGGGAACAGCAGCGTCCCGGCCTTCTCGAACTCGTACAGGCGGTGGACGCCGGTCGTGGTCTCCTCGGTGACGCCGATGATCGCGGCGCCCATCCGAGTGTACTTGCCCGGCGCATCGACGATCGAGCGACGCAGGGTGTCCAGGATGATCCCGTACTCCTCGGCGTCGTTCTCATCGGTCGACGGCACGGCGCCCGCCGCCTCGAACTCGGTGCCCATGTGGATCAGCAGGGTGGCGTCACCGCCGTCGTCGACGATCGAGTCCGGGCCGGAGCCGTCGGGCCAGGTCAGCATCTGCTCGGTGCACCACCAGTACTCCTCCAGCGACTCGCCCTTCCAGGCGTAGACCGGGATGCCCTTGGGGTCCTCGGGCGTGCCGTCCTTGCCGACCACGATCGCGGCCGCGGCGTGGTCCTGGGTGGAGAAGATGTTGCAGCTGACCCAGCGGATGTCGGCGCCGAGCGCGGCCAGCGTCTCGATCAGCACGGCGGTCTGCACGGTCATGTGCAGCGAGCCGGCCACCTTCTTGCCCTTGAGCGGCTGGGTCGGGCCGAACTCGCGACGCAGCGCCATCAGGCCCGGCATCTCGTGCTCGGCGAGGTCGATCTCCTTGCGGCCGAACGCGGCCAGCGACAGGTCGGACACCTTGAAGTCGGTGACGCTGCCTGCGGTGTCGGGTGTGCGGGTGATGCTCACGTGCTCTCCTTGGGATGAGGGTGCAGTGCTCGAGTCGGGGGCAGCCAGCCGGCGGTAAATGCCGGCCTGCGGTGGTGCGGCCGAGCGGTGCAGCGGCCCGAACCAGTCATCGACGGCGCGGGCGAGCGGCGGGTCGGTACGCATTCGCAGCTCGAAGACGATGTCGGTGATGCCGAGCCCGTGGCCGTCTATCAGTTCGCGCAGCCGCTGCAGCCGCTCGATCTGACGGGGGCCGTAGTGCCGGTGCCCACCCGGGGTGCGCAGGGCGGCGACCAGGCCGGCCTGCTCCAGGTAGCGCAGCATGCGCTGAGACCAACCGGTGGCCTCCGCGGCTTGCTGAATCGTCATCGACGCCATCGCCGCCGAAACTACCACGGTCGTGTCAGACTTGCCGAACCCGGTTCAGGCGGCGAGGTCGTACTGGTCGAAGTGGATCTTTCCGAGTGGGACGCCGGCCAGTGCCAGGTTGCTGACGGTCGCCGCGATCATCGGGTTCGGGCCGGCGATCAGGACGTCGACGCCCAGCGCGGCCCAGTCCTGCAGCATCGGCACCACGGTCTCGACCCGGCCGCGGTAGCCGACGTAGCCGGGGTCGTCCGAGACGACGCCGTGGACGTGCGCCTGGCTGCCGCGCTGCTGGATGAGCCGGTTGAGCTGCTCGACCGAGTAGATGTCCTCCCGAGTCCGGCCGCCGACGAACGCGAAAAGCTGGCTCGGCGGATCCGGCCAGGCCAGGATCGACTCGACGACCGCCGTGATCGGCGCAGCTCCGGTACCGGACGCGACGCACAGCAGGCCGCCGGGAACCGTGCCGGGTTCGATCACGAGGTCGTTGCCGCGGGGCGCGCCGAGCTTGATCCGGTCGCCGATCGTGGTGTGCGCGACGAGCGCGGCCGAGACCCCGGTCCCGCCGACCGCCCGCACGTGGAGGTCGAAGGAGTTGTCCGCCCGCGGCGCGCTGGCGATCGACATCTGCCGCCACTGCTTTCGGTGGCCGTCCATCTCCAGGGTCAGGTACTGCCCGGCCTTGTAGGGGTACGGCGCGTCCGGCTGGATCCGCAGCACCGCGAAGTCGGGCAGGATCCGGTGATGGTCGATGACGCTGGCCCCCCACCACGCCGGCTCCTGCAGCCGCCGCATCGCCCCGTCGATCATCATCGATGCGAGCCGGGTGTAGCTGCCGATGACCGCCGCCTCGTGCGCCGGTGTCCAGTCCGCGCCGGCGGTCGCCTGCCACGCACTGACGAGGGCGGCGCCGGCCACCTCGTAGTGCCGCGGCTCGACGTCGAACTTGCGGTGATCGGCGCCGAGCTGGTCCAGGTGCGGCCGCATGCTCTCGGGGTCGTCGGCCAGGACCCACTGGACGACGGCCTTACCGAAGTCCTGGCGCTGCTTGCTCATGCCCGACGGGAACATCTGCAGCGCCTCGGGCAGGCGGTAGAACAGCTCGGCGTAGAACGTGACGATCAGCCGGTCGGCGCGATCGCTCACCAGCTCCCAGGCGTCCAGCAGTGCGGTGCGGTCGAAGTGGGAGTACTTGGTCAGCAGGCCGGGCTCGGAGTAGGGCACCGGTGGCCGCTCGACGACGTCGGTCGGCGGGAGGTAGAACTGCGGCAGCGCGACGTCCGGCATGCGCCGCTCGCTCAGGCCCAGAACCAGTCCACCGCCCAGCGGGTCGGCCGGCGGCTCGCCCAACGGCGGCGGCGCGATGTCCGGCGATCGCCCGTCGAAGGTCAGCGGATCCGGCAGCGGGCGGGGCATGGCCGCCCGGGGCGGGAACTCGCTGTCCGCCCGCGGCGCCGGTACGTCCGGGGCCGGCTCCGCCGCGGCGTCACCGGCGGTGCGCCAGCGCGAGAACACCCGCCGCAGCCCCATGACAGTGCCTCCAGATTCGCCAAACGATCAACACACACCGGGATCTCTCGGACAGTGTCCCAGTTATGATGACACGTCTGCGTCTCGCCGAGAGCGTGCAGAAGACGGGTACTGAGCCCATTCACGGCGCGGGGTGGCAAATCGGACCCGGTCGTCATCACCCCGCGACGAGACGGAGGTGTTCGTCCTCGTGAGCACGCACGCCCCCTGGCCCGGATCAGACGGGGAGCACCACGCGCAGGACATGTACGGCACTCGCGATCGCGCGCTGCGCTTTTATCGCGATCAGGTGCTCGAGCGCCTGACGCCGGAGATGGTCGAGTTCCTCGGCCGGCAGACCCAGATGATCGTGGCGTCGGTGGATCCGGCCGGCCACCCCGACGCCTCGGTGCGCTTCGGCGAACCGGGGTTCGTCGCCGTCCTGGACGAGTGGACGCTGGCCTGGCCCGAACTGCGGGGCAACGGGGTCCTGACCACGCTCGGCAACCTGATCAAAAATCCGGCCGCGCATCTGATGTTCCTGGATGCGGAGGCGCGCATCGGCCTGCACCTGCGCGGCCAGACCCGCATCCTCGAGGCCGAACAGATGAGCCTGGAGCACCCCGAGGTAGTCGACGCCCACATCGGTGGGCGGGCCCCGGAACGCTGGGTGCTCCTCTCGCTCGAGACGAGCTACGTCCACTGCCGCAAGCACTTCCCCCGCACCGACGGGGAGATCGAGTGGGGCACCGACGACGTGAAGGCCAAGGGCGGCGACTACTTCGGCGCGAAGCAGACACCGTCCCCCTGGGCCCGGCATCCGGCCGAGCGCGATCGGCCGCACCGCGGCGAAGCACGCCACCAGGCCGAGCCGAAGTCGCGTCGGCGTCACTCAGACGGCTGAGGCGACACCCGCCAGGAAAAGCACACCCGGTCCCGCCACCCGATATCCGTCGGGGCCGGCGGGCACGAAGGCAGCCCGCCCGGGCGTCAACGCCACCGTCTCGCCGTCCGAGGTGAGCGTCGCGCGGCCCGAGGTGCACAGCAGGATTCGCGGACCGCCCGCGGCGCCGGCGGCGTCCGGGTGCGCGTCCAGGTCCAGGCGCGCCAGCGCGAAGTCGGGCACCGGTACGGCGAACTGCTGCTGGCCCGCCGCCGGGCCGATCGTGCTCGGCCAGCGCGGGTCGGGCAGCTCGGTGAAGTCGGTGATCTTCAGCAGGGCCGGGACGTCGACGTGTTTGGGGGTGAGCCCGCAGCGCAGCACGTTGTCGCTGTTGGCCATGATCTCGACGCCGACCCCGCGCAGGTAGCTGTGCACGTTGCCGGCGCCCAGGTAGATGGCCTCGCCGGGTTCGAGCCGCACGTGGTTGAGCAGCAGGCTGAGTACGACGCCGACATCCCCGGGGAAGTCGTGCGCGGTGACCGCGACGGCGCGAGCGGCTCCGGACCACTGCTCCCCCAGCCCGGCCGCGGCCCGGATCACGGCCGCGACTAGTGGGGCCGGATCGGGGAGCGTCAGCAGGTAGGTGAACGTCGCTCGCAGTCCGTCGGTCCCGGTCAGCAGGTCGCCGGCGACGGTCAGTTCGACCGCACCGACCGCACCGAGCGCATCGAGCAGGCGCACCGTGTCCTGGACCGGGCGGAATCCGCAGAGCGCCTCGAACGGGGTGAGCGCGCAGATCAGCTCGGGCTTGTGGTTGGCGTCGCGGTAGTTGCGGTCGGGTGCATCCCGCGCGATGCCGCGCGCGTCCTCGTCGGCGAACCCGGCCCGCGCCTGCTCGAGGGTCGGATGCACTTGCAACGAAAGGGCTTTGTCCGCCGCGAGCACCTTGAGCAGGAAGGGGAGCTGGGGCCCGAACTCGGCGACGACGTCGGCCCCGAGCACGCCGATCGGGTCGGCGTCGATGACCTGGTCGAGCGTCGTGCCGTGGTCGGGCAGGCGGGCCGGATCGTCCGGATGGGCGCCGAACCACAGCTCGGCGGCCGGCCGTCCGTCCGGCTCCGTGCCGAGCAGCGACTGGATCGCGGTGGCCGATCCCCACGCGTAGTCGCGGACGACGCCGTCCAGCGCGAATACGCCACCCATGCCTACTGCTTCGCCGATCGGTCGATGTCGGGCTCGAGGTAGATGACGCGGGCCGTCGGAACGGCGGCGCGCACGCGGGACTCGGCCGAGTCGATGGCCGCGGCGACGTCGACGAGCGTGGCGCCGGGGGGCATCGCCAGCTTGGCCCCGACCAGCAGCTCCTCCGGCCCTAGATGCATCGTGCGCAGGTGGATGACTCGCTCGACACCCGGTCCGTTCAGCGCGGCCTCGATGGCCGAGACCTCGATCGGGGCGGCCGACTCGCCGAGCAGCAGACTCTTGGTTTCGATCACCAAGATGACCGCGACGCTGATCAGCAGCACGCCGATGCCGCAGGTGCCTATGCCGTCCCACACCGGCTGGTGGGCGACGGTGGCGATACCCACGCCGAGCAGCGCCAGGGCCAGGCCGATCAGTGCGGCGACATCCTCCAGCAGCACGACCGGGAGCTCGGGAACCTTGGCGTGCCGGATGAACTGCGCCCAGCTCTGCTCGCCCTTGAGCGGGCGCGACTCGCGGACCGCGGTACGCAGCGAGAACGACTCGAGGCCGATCGCGACGAGCAGCACGACGACGGCGACCGCCGCCGACTCGAGGTGGTGCGGATGCCGGATCTTCTCGATGCCCTCGTACAGCGCGAACAGGCCCCCGCCCGAGAACAGCATCAGCGCGACCAGGAAGCCGTACACGTAGCGGTCGCGGCCGTAGCCGAACGGGTGCTCGGCCGTCGCCCGCCGCTGGGCCGACTTGCCGCCGATCAGCAGCAGGCCCTGGTTGCCGGAGTCGACGACCGAGTGGACGCCCTCGGCCAGCAGAGCCGACGAGCCGGTGATCGCGAACGCGATGAACTTGATGATCGCGATCCCGAAGTTCGCGCCCAGGGCCGCGATGACTGCCTTGTTGCTGCCGTGCGCGCTCAATGGGCCAACTCGCCGGGAGCGGCCGCGCCCGGTTCCAGACCCAGGCCGAGGGCCAGGTAGACGGCGGTGAAGTCGCCGAAGGCCGCGGCCGACGCGAAGCGGGCGAGCGGGGATCCGGGCGGGACGTCGACGCTCGAGGATCGCAGGCCGAGCTCGCCGGCCAGCCGGTGCAGGGCCGCCGCGGCCCGTCGCGCGGCGATCTCGTCGAGCTGGATCTGTGCACCGGACCGGGGGCCGAGCTCGGGGTCCTCTGCGTTGCCGTCGTCGCCGACGACGACGAGCCGGGCGCGGGCCGGACGGGTGTCCTCGACGCGATCGGCGAACAGGTCGTTCCCGCCGGCCGGGCCGGCGCCGCGCAGCACCGCGCCGGCTCGAGCGATGCCGTCGGGCAGG
>JBDTGE010000013.1:0-6375 GCA_039937575.1 Jatrophihabitantaceae bacterium | reverse complement strand
CGTCATGGTCATCGCCTTGCCGGCCGAGGACACCAACCGGTTGCCCTGCCTGGTGTAGCCGGCCTTCGCGAACGCGGCCATCGCCGCCGGGATGTCCTGGCTGACGTTGCCCTTGTTCGACAGGCTGCCATCCAGCCACTTCTGCAGGTTGGGCAGGATCAAACCGGACTGGCTGGCCTGGCCGAGATAGCCGTTCACCGCCTTGGTGGCGATCTTGCTGCGGTCCAGCGACAGCGAGATTCCCCTGCGGAAATCCACGTTGTTGTACGGCGCCTTGGTCAGGTTGAGGAACAGCCCGATCGCGCCGCCCGGCGGGAACCAGTACACGTTGTGCTTGGGGTCCTTGTCGATGTAGGTCTTCTTCACGTCGGGCAGGAAGTTGTAGGACCAGTCGAACTTGCCGCTGCTGACGTCCAGCTGGTTGGTGCTCTGGTTGCTCGACTGGGCCGGGAACAGGACCTCCTTGGGCGCGATCTTGTCGGCCTGCCAGTACGACGGGTTCTTCTTCAGCGAGTACTGGGTGGGCGCGAACTTGTCCAGCGTGAACGGGCCGGTTCCGATCGGACTGGTGTTGGCGAACTTGACCGGATCGGCGATCGAGGCCCACACGTGCTCCGGCACGATCGGCTGGGCCGCGATCGTGGCGGCGAACGGCACGTTGGGTGCCTTGAACTTCACCGTCACGTCGTTGCCCGAGGCGCTCACGCTCGCCATCTGCGACCACACGCCGTTGCCGTCCAGGGCCGGGAACTTCTTGAGCAGCCCGAAGGTGAACGTGACGTCGGCCGCCGTGAACGGCTTCCCGTCACTCCACTTGACTCCCTGCCGCAGTGTGTAGACGACGGTCGTCGGGTCGGTGAACTTGTAGCCGGTCGCGAGGAACGGGGTGTAGCTGCCGTCGACCGGACTGGCGATCTCGAGCGGCTCGTAGATCAGATAGTTGCCGTGCATCTCGGTCGCAGCCTGGAACGGGTTGAAGTTCTCCACCAGGGTCGGGTTGCCCGAGTCGCCCTGGATCGTCAGCGTGCCGCCGCCCGAGGACGTGGTGTTCGCCGAGCCCTTACAGGCGGCGAGGCCGGTCGTGGTCAGTGCGGCGATCGCCAGGCAGGCCAGGGCGGATCTGGTGCGGGGCAGTGGTGTCATCGTGATTTCTCCTCATCCGGGCCGGCGGTGTTCGGGCCGGCAGACAGGCGGATGCGGGCGACGCCCGGCATCGGTAGCGAAAGGTCCAGGCGCGCGGTGCGCGCCTCGGGGGTGACGTCGGCTTGGTCCTGCTCGTCAAGGTGATCGGCGGCGCGCAGCCGCTCCCACAACGCGCTGTCGGGCCAGTCGACGCCGTCGGGGTAGCTGGCGAGGATGTTCGAGTGCTGCGCGTCGACCCGCGCGATCCGCACCGCGTACGGCCGGTCCTCGAGCCCGTCGACGCTCAGCTGGACCTGCCGGTCCAGCCGCGGGTCACCGTTCATGAGGTCGGCGTTGATCGTGCCGTTCCACACCAGGACGTCGACCGTGCCGTCCGCGTGCCGGGTGGCCCAGGCCTGGACCAGCACGTCCGCACCGTCGCCCACGACCTGCGAGTCCAGCACGTCGTCACCCTGCTCCGCCGCCAGGCGCACGGCCCAGTACCGCGGCTTGTGCAGGTTGCCGACCGTGAGCAGGCCGAAGCCGTTGTGGAACAGCGCGGGCGGGCGCCCCAGCTCCTCGAAGTGGTCGCTGATCACCCAGTAGGCGAGTGCATCCAGTCGACCCTGCGCCGCGGCGAGCCCGCTGAGCACGAACGGTGCGCCGCTCACCCCGTCGTGGATCGGACCGAAGTGGGTTGATCCGACGCCCCACTCGGTCCACCACACCGGCACGTCGCCGAAGCCGTGCCGACGCAGCGAGGCGCGGGCGTCGATCGGCAGGTTGCCGTAGGTGTGCGAGGTGAGGAAGTCGAGCGGGACGCCGTCGCGCTCGGCGTGGGCGGCGAGCGTCTCGACCCACTCACCGGCCGCGGTGGACGGTCCGCCGACGAGCAGCCGCTCATCCACGCTCTTGACCGCTCGTGCGGCCTCGTCGTACAGGCGCAGGTACTCCTGCTGCGTCCCGGTCCAGAAGACCTCGAGGTTGGGCTCGTTCCAGATCTCGAAGCCCCACCCGGCCACCTCGTCCAGGCCGTACCGCTCGACCAGGTGCGCCGCGAGCGCCCGGACGACGTCGTGCCACTCGGACCAGTCGCGCGGGGGCGAGATGATCCCGCGATAGGTGAACACCGTCTGCTCCGGGTCGCGCGCGATGACGGCGGGCATGAACGAGACCTCAACCACCGGGCGCAACCCGAGCCCGAGCAGCTGGTCGTACAGCCGGTCGATCTCGGTGAAGTCGAACCGCAGTCCGCCGGCGGCATCGCGGGTGACGACGTGGTTGTCGTCGTCCAGGATCGCGTGCGCACGAACGCGCCGCACACCCAGATCGTCATGGGCCTGGCGTAGTGCCTCGGCGAACTCGACGCCGATCTCGTGGCCGTTGCCGTCGTCGCCGAAGCGGAGCTGGGTCAGCCGTTCCGAGCCGACCATGCGCCAGACCCGATCGAGCGGGGCAATCGGGTTCGCGGCGTCGACGCTGACCTGGACCGACGCCGGGCCGCCGGTGCCTGTGCGACCGATGATCGGCGGCGACCAGTTCCACACCGGGTACTCGGCGCCGACGACCGCGCCGATCCGGTAGGTGTAGGGGGTGTCGTCGTCCAGGCCGGTGTCGGCGAACATCGATCCGGCGACGGCGGGGACGTCGCTGCCGCCATGCTGCACGATCCGCGGCCGACCGTCCGGGCCGGTGCGCTCGATCAGGTAGCCGGCCGCGCCCTCGACCGGCGACCAGCTCAGCCGGACGTGCCCCGTACCGGCCGTGGCCCGGACGTCGACCGGCGCGGGCAGCGCGAGCGACGCGTCGGCGTCGCGGGTGTCGGTGAGGCGGCGATAAATGCGCTGCTCCCAGTCTGCCCGGGCGTCCCGCTCCTGCACCGTGTGCTCGGTGGTCACGAAGTGTGTCTCCTCGTTGTCGTTGACCGGCCGCGGCAGCCACAGCTGCGACGGATGACGCTCTGAGTGGGTAGGACGATCGATCGGCGCGGGGCGTCGGGCTCGCGCAGCCGGGCCAGCATGACGATCACGGCCTGTTCGCCCAGCTCGCGCATCGGTTGGTGAACCGTGGTCAGGGCGGGGCGCACGTGACGGGCCGAGGCGATGTCGTCGAAGCCGGTCACGGCGATGTCGCCGGGTACGCGCAGCTTGGCCCGACCCAGCACCGCGAGTGCGCCGATGGCCATCTCGTCGTTGCCGCAGACGATCGCCTGCGGTCGCCGCTCGGTGAGCAGTTCGCGGACGGCGCGTTCGCCGCCCGCTTCGGTGAACTCGCCGCCGGCCGCGGGTGCTTTGGGTGCGGGCAGGTCGGCCGCGACCAGAGCATCCCGGTAGCCGGCGAAGCGGGCCACCGAGTCCGGTGAGCGGGACGGCCCGCTCACGAAGGCGATGTCGGTGTACCCGTGCTCGTCGATGAGGTGGGTTACGACCGCGGCCATGCCACCCCGGTTGTCGGCACCGACGCTGTCCAGCCGGGTCCGCGAGGACCGGTTGGCAAAGACCACGGTGGGCACGCTGCGGGAGATCGCGTCGACGTCCTGCTCGGTCAGACTGCGCGCCATGACGACCAGCCCGTCCACCTTGCCGGCCACGGAGTAGGCGAGCTCGCGGCCCGAGGTTCCCCGGGTGGCGGCGATCAGCACGGCGTGGCCGACCGCGGTGGCGGCCCGCTCGGCGCCCCGGATCACCTGATCCACGTAGAGCGGCGACTCCTCCTCGGTCTCACCGGAGGAGCCGAGGTCCGGGAACAGCACACCGATGATCCCCGAGCGCCGCGACGCCAACCCCCGGGCCGATCCGCTGGGCACCCAACCGATCTCACGCGCGCTCGCCCGCACCCGGTCTCGCGTGGCCGCGGAGTAGCCGCCTACGTCGCGCATCACCCGGGACACCGTGGCGGTGGAGACCCCACTGCGCTGCGCGACTTCGTAGATCGTCGAGCGCGATGACATCCGGCCTCCTTACGTAACCGCTTACCTACTCAAGCGCTTACGTAAACACTTCGAGATACCTATGTCAACGAATTCGGCAACATCCGGCGAAATTTAGGAACACGACAACCGACGTAAAGCCCTTGTATGGCAAGGGGTTTGCGTCCGGCTAACGCGCGGCCGTCTCGGTGCGATGGGGCAGGGTCCAACCCGGCCGGGGAAAGTGACACGTGTAGCCGCTCGGGTAGTGCTCGAGGTAGTCCTGGTGCTCGGGCTCGGCCGCCCAGAACGGTCCGGCCGGCTCGACCGCGGTCACCACCGGCCCCGGCCACAGGCCCGAGGCGTCGACGTCGGCGATGGTGTCCTCGGCGACGCGCTTCTGCTCGTCGCTGGTGTAGAAGATGGCCGAGCGGTAGCTGGCGCCGAGATCGTTGCCCTGCCGGTTGCGGGTCGACGGGTCATGTATCTGGAAGAAGAACTCGAGCAGCTCCCGGTAGGAGGTCTGCCTGGGGTCGAAGACGATCTCGATCGACTCGGCGTGCGTCCCATGGTTGCGGTAGGTCGCGTTCGCCACGTCGCCGCCGGCGTAACCGACGCGCGTGCTCAGCACACCCGGGCGTCGACGGATCAGGTCCTGCATGCCCCAGAAGCAGCCGCCGGCCAAAACCGCGGTGTCAGTCGTGTTGCTCATCGGTATCGCGTCCTCTCCTCGGGCGGTAACTGCCCGTCAGTGCGTGCAACACGGGCGCCCGTGCTTTTGGTCCCGCCGCGGTCAGTGTTGTTGGCGGTAGCCCGGGTCGGCCCCGCGCTCGAGGACGGCGATCAGCTCCGGACGCAGCTCGTGCGGGCTGATCACGGCGTCGACCGACCCGACCTCGACGGCGCGGTGGATGTTGTGGACGGCGTCGAACTCGGCCGCCACGTCGCCCAGCTTCTCCGAACGCACACCGCCCCGGACCTCGGCCAGCTCGGCGGCGATCGATGCCCGCTCGGACTCGGTCGCAGACCTCAACCGCGCCTCCAGGTCCTGCACGCGCGCGTCGGCCGACGTGCGCGCGTCCACGTCGCCGGAGAAGACGACCGCCGCCGCCGGGGCGCCACCGATCACCGACGCGAACGAGCCCTCCACGGCGAGCACGGTCATCTGCGGGTTGAGCGCCTTGGAGAACACGACGAACGCGCCGCCGTGGTAGCGCGAGATCACGCAGAACGCGATCGGCCCGCGGAAGTTGACGATCGCCCGGCCGATCTCCGCCCCGTACTCCAGCTGCAGGTTGCGCATCGAGTCCGGCGACCCGTCGAACCCGGACAGGTTCGCGAGCACGACCAGCGGACGGTTCCCGCTGGCGGCGTTGATCGCGCGCGCGGCCTTCTTCGACGAGCGCGGGAACAGGGTGCCGGCGGTGTAAGTGTCCGGACCGTCGGTCGGCGGGAACCCACCGCGCGGGACGGTCCGCGACTCGATGCCGAGCAGGCACACCGGCCAGCCACCCAGGTGCGCGTCGAACACCACTGCGGTGTCCGCGTCGGCCATGCCGGCCCAGCGCTCGAGCGTCGGCTGGTCCTGATCGGCCAGTGCGCGCATGAGGGTGCGGATGTCGAAGGGCTTCTTGCGGTCGGGGTTGGTCGCGGCGGAGAAGATGTCGCCGACGGTGCGGAAGTCGCTGTCGGCCAGCTCGTGCGCCGACAGCGTCACGTCGCGGTCCGGCGGGTCGTCGCTCGGGACGCGACGCGGCGCCGACTCCCCCGGCGCGATATAGGTGTGCTGGTAGTGGCTCATCAGGATGTCGCGGGCCCCCTTGAGATCCGGCGCCCAGTACTGCGCCTGCCCGTTCGGGCCCATCACCCGGTCGTAACCGCCGATCCCGAAGTTGTCCTCAGCCGAGACGCCGCCGGAGAAGTCGAGCGACTGCTTGCCGGTGAGCACCATCGCGCTCTCGGGCGTCATGACGAGAACACCCTTGGTGTGCATGAGCATCGTCGCTTCGGCGTTCCAGTACGGCTGGGCGCCGACGTTGATCCCGGCGACGACGATGTTGATCTCGCCACCGGCCTGGGTGAACTCGATGATCCGCTTGAGCCCGCGCGCGACCCAGTCCATGTTCTCGGTGCCGGACTGCATCGATATGCGCGCACCGGCCGACAGCGCGTACCACTCGAGGGGAACGGCCATCTGCTCGGCGAGGTCGAGCGCGGCGATGATGCGCGTGCACTCGGCCTCGGACACCGCGCCCAGCGCCTTGGTCGGATCACCGCTGAGAAGGACGCGCGTGACGCCCTCGGGGTGCAGCGGGGTGGGAGTGGTGACCACGCCCGCGACGATG
>JBDTGE010000012.1:0-3296 GCA_039937575.1 Jatrophihabitantaceae bacterium | reverse complement strand
CGGCGCTCGGGCGTCAGGGCTCCCACGTCGACGAGTTCGTCGAGCCGGGCGCTGAGGATGGCGTAGGGGCTGTTCGTGTCGTCGACGTCCGCGTCGGACCGATCGGGAGCCGGTTCGCTCTCGGGATCGGGCCGCGCGGAGCTGAAGGCCGTCCGGAACCAGCCCGGCTCCGTCCGCGCGAAGTCGATGTACGCCCGCCCGATCGCCTCCAGTCGCGCACGCGCCCGGCGGACGGGACCACGCACCGTGACCAGACTCGAGCGCTCGATCATCAGCCGGCCGAGCTCGCTCATGCACCGATCGGCCACGGCGGCGAGCAGGTCTTCCTGGTTGGCGAAGTGCCGGTACGCGGCGTTGTGCGAGACGCCGGCCTGCCGCGATGCCGCGCGCAGCACGACCGCGTTCGGGCCGCCGGCCCGCGCCAGCTCGACGCCGGCGCCGACCAGGGCGCCGCGCAGATTGCCGTGGTGGTAGCCACGCACCTCGCCGCCCTGATCGGACGCTCCTCGAATCATGTTGACAGTGTCCACACCGCGTGGCACTCTCGTCAAATGGATGTTGTCACCGTCAACATCATTCGACCTGGAGCACGCGATGACTGAACTGAGTTCTCGCCGGCGGTTACTCGTCCTGGCCACCGTGTGCCTGGCCGCGTTCGCCATCAATCTCGACACGACGATCGTCAACGTCGCCCTGCCCGACCTCGGGCGCCAGCTCGGCGCCACCACGCGCAATCTGCAGTGGATCGTGGACGGCTACAACCTGGCGTTCGCCGCCCTGGTCCTGACGGCCGGCTCGCTGGGCGACCGGTTCGGCCGTCGGCCCGCGCTGCTGATCGGCCTGGCTGCCTTCGCGCTGTCCAGCGGCATCGGCGCTGCCGTCACCTCAGGGTCGGCGCTGGTGGTGATTCGCTTCGTCATGGGCGCCAGTGCAGCCGTCATCTTCCCGACCACGCTGTCGATCATCACGAACGCGTTCCCCGACCGCGGCGAGCGCGCCAAGGCGATCGGGGTGTGGGGCGCCGTCACCGGCCTCGGGGTCGCCTTCGGTCCGATCACCGGCGGGCTGCTGCTCGCCCACTTCGGCTGGCCGTCTGTGTTCGTCGCGCTCGTCCCGGTCGCTCTGGTGGCTCTGGTGGCCACTTGGGTCTGGGTGCCCGAGTCCAGCGCCCCCACCGAAGCCCGCCTCGACCTGCCCGGTCTGCTCCTCTCGTCCGCGGCCATCGCGCTGCTCGTCTACACGATCATTGAGGCTCCCGGTAAGGGCTGGAGCAGTCCGGCCAGCGTGGCGGGATTCCTCGGAGCGGCGGCGCTGGTCGCCGGGTTCATCGCGGTCGAGCGTCGCCGCGCCCGGCCGATGATCGACGTCACGCTGTTCCGGACGCCGGCGTTCTCGGCCGCGAGCGCAGCGGTGACCGTCGCATTCTTCGCCCTGTTCGGATTCATCTTCCTGGTGACGCAGTACTTCCAGTTCATCCGTGGCTTCGGCACCCTGTCGACCGGAGTGCGGATCCTGCCGGTCGCGCTCACCATCGCCATCGGCTCGGTGGGCGGCGTCGCGCTTGCGGGCCGCATCGGCACGCGGGCCGTCGTGACTACCGGCCTGATCCTGCTGGGCTCGGCGTTCGGCTGGATCGCACTGTCCGAGACCTTCATGCCCTACGACCGCATTGTCGGGCAGATGGTGCTGATGGGGCTCGGTCTCGGCCTCACGACGGCCCCGGCGACCGAGTCGATCCTCAGCGTGCTGCCCCCGGCCAAGGCCGGTGTCGGATCGGCGGTGAACGACGCGACCCGCGAGGCCGGCGGCACCCTCGGCGTGGCCATCCTGGGCAGCATCTTCACCAGCCTGTACGCCAGCCATCTCGCGACGACCGCGTTCTCCAACCTCCCGGCCCATGCCGTCTCGGCCGCGCAGAACTCCCTCGCCGCGTCCCTGGCCACGGTCGCGCGCGCTCCGGGCAGCGCCGCCCGGCAGCAACTGTTGGATGGTGTGCAGACGTCCTTCATGACCGGCTTCCAGACCGCCTGCGTCGTGGGCGCCGCGGTCTGCCTGGCCGGTGCGGCCGGCGCCCTGCTGCTGCCCGGACGCATCCGGAACGAGTCCCTCGCGGCCGCGGCTGCCGAGTCCGAGGTCATCCCCGCCTGATCGCGAGCTCGAGCCGGCGGTGTAACCGGACTCGGGCACACTGTGCGGATGCGACTGGAGATCCCGACGCCCGCCGGGGTCGGCTGGATCGACCTGGACCGGCCTCGTGGTGCGCGGGCCCTGCTCGCGCTCACCCACGGCGCGGGTGGGGGAGTCGAGACGCCCGATCTGCTGGCGATCCGCTCGGCGGCCGTCGAGGCCGGGATCGCGGTCGCCCTGCTCACCCAGCCCTACCGGGTGGCCGGCCGACGGACGCCGCCGACGCCCGGCCCGCAGGACGCGGCGTGGACCGCCCTCATCGAAGCCCTGCGCGCCCGCCGCGGGTTGAGCGTCCTGCCGTTAGTCGTGGGCGGTCGCTCGAACGGGGCGCGCGTCGCCTGCCGCACCGCGGTGAGAACCGGAGCGTCAGCCGTGGTCGCGCTGGCCTTTCCCCTGCATCCGCCGGGCCGTCCGGAGAAGTCGCGGCTGGACGAGCTGGTTGCGGCCGGAGTGCCGACCCTCGTCGTCCAGGGCGACCGCGACGCGTTCGGCCTGCCACCGAAGGGTAAGGGGCGCCGGGTCGTCGTCGTGGCGGGCGCGGATCACTCGCTCAAGCGCGACACCTCCGCTGTGGCCCGGGCCGTGACGTCGTTCCTCTCGTCGGTCGGCGTGCGCGCCGTCAAGTAGCCTGCTCGGATGACGGTCGAGATCATCAGCCGGGTGCTGCCGGGCATCGGCGCGAGATCGTCGTCTACGACCAGGACGGTGAGGGTGCGGCCGCGACGGTGGCCCTGACCGAAGACGAGGCCAACGCCTTGGCCGAGGTCCTCGGGGCGCCCCACCTCACGGTCCGGCTGGCCGCGCTGCAGCACCAGGCCGACGGCCTGGTCACCGAGCAACCGCCGGTCCCGACGGCGTCGCCCGACGCCGGACCGCCAGGGTAGGGCGGCGGCCGCATGCTGATCGCGTCCGGAAGCGGGTCCCAGGCCGACATCTCGACCCTGCTCATCGAACTGGGCGCGATCATGTTCGCTCTCTGGGTCCTCGGCCGCGCAGCGTGACTGCTACGGATCCCGGTCGTTCCGCTGTACCTCGCGGCCGGGCTCTTCTTCGGCCAGGGGGTCTGGTCTCCCTGTCGGCCAGCAAGGACTTCCTGCAGATCTCCGCGG
>JBDTGE010000011.1:0-7802 GCA_039937575.1 Jatrophihabitantaceae bacterium | reverse complement strand
GGACCATGTCCGGGTTCGTTAGCACCCAGTTCGCGTGGGCCCGCACCCAGTCGCGCTCCTCGGTCGGCGTGTCGCCGTCGTACGTCGCCGGGCGCACGCCGGGCAGGGTGAACGCTCGCAGCGAGCGCAGCTGGTCACCGGCCAGCGCCTTGGTCGGCGCGAGGTACAGCACCCGGGACCGGTCGTCCTCGAGCAGCGCGGTGAGCCCGGGCAGCTGGTAGGCCAACGACTTCCCCGACGCCGTCCCCGTCGCGAGCACCACCGAGGACCCCGCGTGGGCCAGGTCCGCCGCCTGGACCTGGTGCGACCACGGTTGCCCGACGCCGATCTCGCCCAGCCGATCGGTGAGCTGCGCGGGCACCCAGTCCGGCCAGGCAACGGGTCTCGCGATACGGGCGGGCAGCTCCTGCACGTGCGTGCAGGGCGACTCGCCCGGCGCCGTGCCGGTCAGCAGGCGCTCGAGGAGCTCTCGCACTTGATCACCCCGACGTCGACGTGTGGCATGCTGGCCGCAACCGGGGCTCATGATCCCCCGACCCCCCGACGGAGGTGGTGAGCATGGAACTGACCGTCACGCAGCCCGCTGAATCGGCCGCCTCCGTGGTCAGCGTCGCCGGTGAGGTCGACGTCCACTCGGCGCCGCAACTTCGCGAGGGAGTCACCGCCCAACTGGCCACCGACTCCGGCGCGGTCGTGGTCGATCTGAGCCAGGTCGCCTTCCTCGACTCGACCGGCCTGGGTGCCCTCGTCTCGGCCCGCTCGGCCGCCGGCGAGAGGGGCGTGGCCCTGCCGATCGTCTGCACCAGCGCCCGGATCCTCAAGCTGTTCACGATCACCGGGCTGGACGGCGTGTTCGACATCCACGACAGCGTGGACAGCGCGCTCGCGTCCGTCGCCGAGCCGGCCTGAGCCGGCCTCGGCTCGGTTCCGGCCCCACCCGCCTCGCGCGCCGAACGGTGTTCCCCGTTACACTCCGCGGGTCCGCGCTCCGCGTGCCCGTTTCGTCGCGCGTGCGCACACATCCTGCCTCCGCCGAGCGGCCTGACCGTCGCCGTCGGTGAGTCGACGTACACAGCAAGGGGAGTTGTATGGCCTCGCACGTTCTGATTGCCGCTCCGGCGATCTCCGGCAGTGAAAAGGGCCTGGTCGTCGGGATCGGCGTCATCGCCATCCTGGCCCTCGTCTTCGCCTACACGCTGGTGAAGGAGGTACTCAAGGCCGACCAGGGCACGGCCAAGATGCAGGAGATCGCCACGGCCGTGCAAGAGGGCGCCAAGGCCTACCTGAACCGCCAGTTCCGCACCCTCGCGGTCTTCTCCGTGATCGTCTTCGTGCTGCTGCTCGTCCTGCCGGTCAACCACGGCGGATTCTCGGTGCAGTTCGGGCGGGCGCTGTTCTTCATCGTCGGCGCGGTGTTCTCCGCCTCCGTCGGCTACATCGGCATGACCCTGGCCACGCAGGCCAACGTCCGTGTCGCCGCGGCGGCCCGGGGAGGTGGTCGCGAGCGCGGCTTCCACGTCGCGTTCCGCACCGGCGGCATCGTCGGCATGCTCACCGTGGGCCTCGGCCTGCTCGGCGCCAGCGTCGTGCTGTTCGTCTACAACCAGAACGCCCCGACCGTGCTCGAGGGCTTCGGCTTCGGTGGCGCGCTGCTGGCGATGTTCATGCGCGTCGGCGGCGGCATCTTCACCAAGGCCGCTGACGTCGGCGCCGACCTGGTCGGCAAGGTCGAGGCCGGCATCCCCGAGGACGACCCGCGCAACGCCGCAACGATCGCCGACAACGTCGGTGACAACGTCGGCGACTGTGCCGGCATGGCCGCGGACCTGTTCGAGTCCTACGCCGTGACCCTGGTCGCCGCGCTGATCCTCGGCCAGACCGCGTTCGGCGCCAAGGGTCTGCTGCTGCCGCTGATCATCGGCGCGGTCGGCATCATCTCCTCGTTCGTCGGCATCCTGACCACCAAGCTGCGGGAGTCCGACCGCAACGGCCTGGTGCCGATCAACCGCGGGTTCTTCTTCACCGCGATCGTCTCGCTGGTGCTCGTCGCCATCGCCGCCTTCACGTTCCTGCCGAGCAACTTCAACAAGCTGCCGGATCACGTGTCCGACGCCACCGGGAACCCGGCCGTCATCGCGTTCGTCGCCGTGCTCATCGGCATCGTGCTGGCGGTCCTCATCCAGCAGATCACCGGCTACTTCACCGACACCGTCCGCCGTCCGGTGAAGGACGTCGCCGACACCTCGCTGACCGGCGCGGCGACGGTCATCCTCTCCGGTATCTCGCTCGGCCTGGAGTCGGCCGTGTACTCGGCGCTGCTGATCGGCGCCTCACTGTTCGGCGCGTTCCTGCTCGGTGGCGGCAGCACGTTCGTCGCGCTGTACGCCGTCGCGCTGGCCGGCTGCGGCCTGCTGACCACCGCCGGTGTCATCGTCGCGATGGACACCTTCGGCCCGGTCAGTGACAACGCCCAGGGCATCGCCGAGATGAGCGGTGACATCGACGCGGCCGGGGCCCGGGTCCTGACCGACCTCGACGCCGTCGGGAACACCACGAAGGCGATCACCAAGGGCATCGCCATCGCGACGGCCGTGCTCGCCGCGACCGCGCTGTTCGGCTCGTTCAACAAGGCGATCGAGGACGCCCTCACCGGGCTCAAGGGCGGCGGCAGCGCGGCGCTGGACCACGCGGGCAACTTGACGCGACTGTCCTTCAGCCTCGACCTGTCCCAGCCCAACAACCTGTTCGGCGTGATCATCGGTGCTGCGGTCGTGTTCCTGTTCAGCGGCCTGGCGATCAGTGCAGTCGGGCGCGCGGCCGGTCGCGTGGTCTACGAGGTCCGCGCGCAGTTCCGCGACCACCCCGGGATCATGGACTTCTCCGAGAAGCCCGACTACGCGGCCGTCGTCGACATCTGCACCAAGGACTCGCTGCGTGAGCTGATGACGCCGGGCCTGCTGGCGATCTTCGCGCCGGTGTCGGTCGGCTTCCTGCTCGGTGTCGGGCCGCTCGCCGGCTACCTGGCCGGGGCGATCGGCGCCGGAGTGCTGATGGCCATCTTCCTGGCCAACTCCGGCGGTGCGTGGGACAACGCGAAGAAGATGGTCGAGGACGGGGTCCACGGCGGCAAGGGCACTGCGGCGCACGAGGCCACCGTCATCGGTGACACCGTCGGTGACCCGTTCAAGGACACCGCGGGTCCGTCCATCAACCCGTTGATCAAGGTGATGAACCTGGTCGCGGTGCTGGTGGCCCCGGCGGTCGTCAAGCTGACCGTGGGCGACAACGCCTCGACTCCGCTGCGCATCCTGGCCGGTCTCGTCGCGTTCGCGGTCATCGCCGCGGCGGTCATCGTGTCCAAGCGGCGTCGGGTGTCGATGGGCGACGCGCCGGCCACCGAGCCGCAAGCGGTCAACGCGGCGTAACCCGTACTACCGTCGGGCGGTCACGGGCGGCATCGGTGTGGTACTCGCCGCATCGGGGCCGCCCGTCGTCGTACAGCGCACCCTTCCCCGCTGGTGCTCGGGCGGTGGCCACTTTTCCCCGCTGGTGCTCGGTTTCAGCGCGGAAACCGGTCACCAGCGGGGAAAACTGGGCCGTGACCGGTCACCAGCGGGGAAAACTTCGGCGGCACAGACGGACGGAGGCACCATGACCCAGTTCTCGCTGTTCGGTGCCGCCGTGGCCGAGCCGTCGCTCGAGGATCTCGACGGGGTGCTGCTGGCGGGCGGGCACTGGGTGCGCTCGGCCGAGGGCGCCCGCCTGTCGGTAGTGGTGCCCGTGCGCTGGCGGGCCGACGCGCTGGCCGTCGAGTTCACGGTGCGCGGCGTCGGGGCGCAGGATGCGATCGTCGCGGCCGAGGGCGGCTTCGGCGTGCGCACCGCCTTCACCACCGCGCTGGTCCCGGCCGCCCAGCGCTGGACCCGGGGTGCGAACCAGGAGCCACCGCCCGGGTTCGCGCTCGAGGCCGGCGGGCTGCGCCTGTGGGCGATGACCGCGGGCCGTCCGGACGACGCTGGGTACCTGCTGGCGACCGACGAGCCGGACGACGCCGTGCACATGGTCGGTGGGGCGCAACTGTCCCGCCTCGGCCTGGCCGCGGTGTCCATCTCCTACCGCGGCGGGCCGGGCTGGCGGGTCACTTCGGCCAAGCGGATCCGCCGTCTGGTCGAGTTGGTCGGGCCCGCGCCGGACGGTGCTGCGGGCGACTGGCCGAGCGCTCACTGAGCGGCGCACTTGTCCCGGTGGGGTACCGTCCGCGTCGTCGGTCATCGGACGGACCGCACTGAACGAGCAGAACGGGAGTGGATGTGGCGAGCAAGGGCGCGAAGGCGGGCACCAAGCTGGTGATCGTCGAGTCGCCGGCGAAGGCGAAGACGATCGGCGGGTACCTCGGTTCCGGGTACGTCGTCGAGGCGTCCATCGGCCACATCCGCGATCTGCCCCGCAACGCGGCCGACGTCCCGGCCAAGTACAAGGGCGAGTCCTGGGCCCGGCTCGGGGTGGACACCGACCACGACTTCGAGCCGCTGTACGTCGTCAGCGCCGACCGCAAGCAGCAGGTCAGCAAGCTCAAGGCGCTGGTCAAGGACGCCGACGAGCTCTACCTGGCCACGGATGAGGACCGCGAGGGCGAGGCGATCGCCTGGCACCTGGTGCAGACCCTGGAGCCGAAGGTCCCGGTCCGGCGGATGGTCTTCCACGAGATCACCCCGGCCGCGATCGCCGCCGCCGTCGCGTCCCCGCGCAAGATCGACGAGGACCTGGTCGACGCGCAGGAGACTCGTCGCATCCTCGATCGGCTGTACGGCTACGAGGTCAGCCCCGTCCTCTGGAAGAAGGTGCTGCCGAAGCTGTCGGCCGGCCGCGTGCAGTCGGTGGCCACCCGCATCGTCGTCGAGCGCGAGCGGGCCCGGATGGCCTTCCACACCGCCGAGTACTGGGACGTCGCGGGCACGTTCGCACCGACTGCACCCAAGCCCGGCGACCCCGCGACGTTCAGCGCCACCCTGGTCTCGCTCGATGACATCCGGTTGGCCACCGGCCGCGACTTCGACCCGGCGACCGGGCGCGCGGGCGGTGATGTGCTGCACCTGGACGAGGACGGGGCGCGTGGTCTGGCCGCGCGCCTGGCCGACCGTCCGTTCGCGGTCAAGGGGGTCGAGGAGAAGCCGTACCGGCGCCGCCCGTACCCGCCGTTCATGACCTCGACGCTGCAGCAGGAGGCCGGCCGCAAGCTGCGCTGGTCGTCCGCGGTGGCCATGCGGGTCGCGCAGCGGCTGTACGAGAACGGCTACATCACTTATATGCGGACCGACTCGACCAACCTGTCGACGACCGCGGTGTCCGCCGCCCGCTCGCAGGCGCGCGAGCTGTACGGCGACGCGTACGTGCCGGCGGAGGCGCGCACCTACAGCCGCAAGGTCAAGAACGCCCAGGAGGCGCACGAGGCGATCCGGCCGGCCGGCGATACGTTCCGCACCCCGGGCCAGGTCGCCTCGCAGCTGTCCTCGGACGAGTTCCGGCTGTACGAGCTGATCTGGCAGCGCACCCTGGCCTCGCAGATGTCCGACGCGGTCGGCACGACGGTGTCCATCCGCATCGCCGGCGAGTCCTCGGCCGGGGAGTCCGCGCTGTTCACCACGTCCGGCCGCACGATCACCTTCCCCGGCTTCCTGCGGGCCTACGTCGAGGACACCGACGAGTCGGCCGAGAAGGACGACGCCGAGAAGCGGCTGCCCCAGCTGGCGGCGGCCGACGTCCTGGACGCGCGCTCCTTCGAGGCGGACGGTCACTCGACGTCGCCGCCCGCGCGGTACACCGAGGCGTCGCTGGTCAAGGCGATGGAGGAGCTGGGCATCGGCCGCCCGTCCACCTACGCCTCGATCATGCAGACGATCCAGGACCGCGGCTACGTCTGGAAGAAGGGCCCGGCCCTCGTCCCGTCGTGGACGGCGTTCGCGGTGATCGGCCTGCTCGAGGGGCACTTCGGCCGGCTGGTGGACTACGGCTTCACGGCGTCGGTCGAGAACGACCTGGACGCGATCGCGTCGGGCGAGCGCTCGCGCATCGAGTGGCTGCGGCGCTTCTACTTCGGGGTGGACGGGGCGGGTGCGGCCGCGGCGAACGGCGCGCCGACCGGGCCGCCCGACCCGCAGCGGATCTCCTCGCAGGGCGGCCTGAAGCACCTGATCGCCGACCGGCTGGAGCAGATCGACGCCCGGCTGGTGAACTCGATACCGCTCGAGGGCACCGACGCCGTGGTGCGGGTCGGGCGCTACGGGCCGTACCTGCAGCGGGGCGAGGGCGACACCAGCGAGCGGGCCTCGCTGCCGGACGATCTGGCCCCGGACGAGGTGACGCCGGAGAAGGTCGAGGAGCTGCTGTCCGCGCCCTCCGGCGATCGTGACCTGGGCTCTACCGCGGACGAGCGGGAGATCACGGCGAAGTCCGGCCGGTACGGGCCGTACGTCACGGACGGAGAGAAGTCGGCGTCACTGTTCAAGACGATGTCCCTGGACACGGTGACGCTCGAGGACGCCGAGCGCCTGCTGACGCTGCCGCGCTCGCTGGGTGAACTGGACGGCGACGAGGTCACCGCGCAGAACGGTCGCTACGGCCCGTACCTGAAGAAGGGGACGGACTCGCGCTCGATCGACTCCGAGGACCAGCTGTTCACCGTCGACCTCGAGCAGGCGCGCGCCATCTTCGCCCAGCCCAAGCTGCGCGGCCGCCGGACCGCCGCCGCACCGCCGCTGCGGGAGCTCGGCGTCGACGTGGTGTCGGAGAAGCCGATGGTGATCAAGGACGGCCGCTTCGGTCCGTACGTCACCGACGGCGAGACGAACGCGTCGCTGCGCAAGGGCGATGACATCGCGGAGATCACCGACGAGCGGGCGTCCGAGCTGCTCGCCGACCGCCGGCTGCGGGGCCCGGCCAAGAAGACCGCGAAGAAGACTGCGAAGAAGGCGGCCAAGAAGGCTGCGCCGAAGAAGGCTGCGCCGAAGAAGGCCGCGGCGAAGAAGGCCCCTGCGGCGAAGAAGGCCCCTGCGGCGAAGAAGGCTGCGGCGAAGTAGGCGCCGGCCACGAAGGCGGCCGCCGCCAAGAGCTGACCCACTCGGGACTCCCGCCGATCTTGTTGCGTTTGTGCTGGTCGGGCCGCCGCACCGCAACAAGATCGCCCCGCCCGCGCGCGTTCACAGCCACAGCGCGCGGCGCAGTTGGCCGGCCACTGACGCGGGCTCGCCGCGCACCACGACACTCGGGTACCGCAGCACCAGGTCGCCGGCGATGACCAGCTCGTTCTGCCGGCTCTGGTCGTCCCACCACTGCCTCGCGATCAGGTGCAGCGCGCCGTCCACCTCGACCACGACTCGACGGCCGTCGCGGCGCAGCCACTCGGCGTCCAGGTAGCGCCGGCGCCCGCTCGGTTCGACCCGCACCGCCTGCTGTCTGGGTGGCGGCAGGTCGAACCGTCGACAGAGCCGGACGAAGTCGATCTCGCTGAGCGCGTGGGCGCCCTGGCCGATGTCCCGAATCGCGAGCAGCAGTGCCGCGCGATGACGAACGCGGGTACTGCGCAGCAGCTCGCGTTCCAGCTCGCCCGGACGGATCAGTCGCTGTTGCACCCCGGCCGCGAGAATGCCACACGCCGGGCGCGGACTCGCGAATGTGCCGGCAGCCAGCACGAGGGCCGGCGCAGTCGCATGCAGGCGCCGGCCGGTGAGCCGATCGGTCGAGCCCCAATCGCCGGCGTAGTGAGCGCGAAGCCTGATGCCGGGCGGGCGTCGGATCCGCGCGCC
>JBDTGE010000010.1:0-6471 GCA_039937575.1 Jatrophihabitantaceae bacterium | reverse complement strand
GCCGGTGAGCGGGGACCAGGAGATCCGGGCGGCGCGCGAGCGCACGCTCACGCCGCCGGAGATGGCAGCGGCCAAGCTCGCGGCGCAGCACAAGCTCTACGTCCGCGACCGCATCGCGCTGCTGCTGGACGAGGACACGTTCGTCGAGGACGGCCAGCTGGCCAACGCGCTCGGGTCCGGGCTGCCGGCCGACGGCGTGGTCACCGGTCAGGGCCTGGTCGACGGGCGCCCGGCGCTGGTGGTCGCGAACGACCCGACGGTCAAGGCCGGCTCGTGGGGCGCGCGGACGGTCGAGAAGATCATCCGGGTCACCGAACGGGCCTTGGCCGAGGAGCTGCCGATCTTCTGGCTGATCGACTCGGCCGGTGCGCGCATCACCGACCAGGTCGCGCTGTTCCCCGGGCGTCGCGGCGCCGGGCGGATCTTCCACAACCAGGTCGCGCTGTCGGGCAAGGTGCCGCAGATCTGCTGCCTGTTCGGCCCGTCCGCGGCCGGCGGCGCGTACATCCCGTCGTTCTGCGACATCGTGATCATGGTCGAGGGCAACGCGTCGATGTACCTCGGCTCGCCCCGCATGGCCGAGATGGTCGTCGGCGAGAAGGTCAGCCTGGAGGAGATGGGCGGCGCGCGAATGCACGCGACGATCTCCGGGTGCGGGGACAACCTGGCCGTCGACGACGAGGACGCGATCGAGCAGGCCAAGCTGTTCTTCTCCTACCTGCCGACCTGCTGGCGGGAGCCGGCGCCGGACTCGTTGACCGAGGCGCCGGCGTTCGAGCTGGCCGACGACGCCGTGCCGGCCGAGGAGTCCGTCCCGTTCGACATGCACGACATCGTCGACGGGCTGATCGACGCCGACTCGTTCTTCGAGACCAAGCCGCTGTTCGCGGCCGAACTGATCACCGGCTTCGGACGTATCGACGGCCGTCCGGTCGGCGTGGTAGCGAACAACTCGGCGGTGCGCGGCGGCGTGCTGTTCGTCGACTCGGCCGACAAGGCGGCGCGCTTCATCTGGCTGTGCGACGCGTTCAACGTCCCGCTGCTGTACCTGGCCGACGTGCCCGGTTTCATGATCGGCAGCGAGGTCGAGCGGATGGGGATCATCCGGCACGGCGCCAAGATGATCACTGCGGTGGCCGAGGCGACGGTCCCGCAGATCTCGATCATCGTGCGCAAGGCCTACGGGGCCGGGCTGTACGCGATGGCCGGCCCGGGCTTCATGCCCGACGCCTGCATCGCCCTGCCGACCGCGAAGATCGCGGTGATGGGCCCGCAGGCCGCCGTCAACGCCGTGTACGCCAACAAGATCGAGCAGATCACCGATCCGGACGAGCGGGCCGCGTTCGTGGCCGATCGCCGGGCCGAGTACGAGCAGGACGTCGACCTGCTGCGCCTGGCGTCGGACCAGGTGCTCGACGCGATCATCGAGCCGAGCGAGCTGCGCAGCGAGTTGATCCGTCGGTACGCCGTCCTCGTCGGCAAGTCGCGCTCGATCGCTCCCAAGCGGCACGGGGTTCCGCCGACATGAGCGAGCCGGTCCGGATGAGCGGGGCCGCGACGGCCGAGGAGGTCATCGCCGTGCTGGCCGCGTTGAGCCGTCACGACGTCGAGGCCGAGCCGACCGGATACGAGCTCTGGCGACGCCGGCGGCTGCGTGCGATCAGGAACACTGCGCGGCCGGTCTGAGTCGGTCCCGCGGTCGGCGGTGCCGCACACTTGGGCGGTGACCCGACTGCGGCGCGTGATCGAGCCCGGTGAGCTCGCGCGGGTCCCCGCTCGCCTGCCGTTCGCGCTGCGGACGGTCCTCGGCCTGGCGATTCTCGCGATCGGGGCGAACGTGCTCGGCGCGGTCGTGGTGTCGCTGTTGGTGGTGACGCTCAACGGTTCGGCCACCCGACACCAGCTGTCGGTACTCGAGCGCGTCACGACCGGGCTGGTCATCGTCTCGGTGCTGGTCGGCTCGCTCACCGTCGTCGTCGTCCAGCGGCGCACGCTGCGCTGGGTCGCCCGCGGCCGGACGCCGAGCGAGGACGACGCCCGGCGGGCGGTGCGGCTGCCGCTGGACATGGCCGTCATCGTCGCGAGCCTGTGGGCGATCGACTCCATCGTCATCGGCGCGGTTGCCGAGTCGGCCGGCACCGACCGGGGGACAGTGATCGGCGTTATCAGCGGGGTCGTCCTGTCCGGGTTCGCCTCGGCCGCCATCACCTACCTGCTGGTCGTCCGGGTCGCGCAGCCGGTCACCAGGATCGCGCTGACGATCCACCCGCCGGGTCGGTCGTCGATGGTGAGCGTGCGCTCGCGGCTGGCCCTGGTCTGGTTGCTCACCAGCGGTGTGCCGGTGCTCGGCATCCTGATGATCCTTTCGGCGCCGGAGGGACGCACCCACGTGTTCGCGGCGAGCATCGCGGCCGCCTGCATCGCGCTCGCCGTCGGTGGGGCGTCGACGATCCTGGTCGCCCGCGCGATCGGCAAGCCGCTGCGCGACATGGTCGGTGTGCTGCGCCAGGTCGGCGCGGGTGACCTGGACACCTCGGTGGCGGTGGAGGATCCGGGCGAGATCGGACAGGTGCAGAGCGGGATCAACGACATGGTCGCAGGGCTGCGCGAACGCGAGCGCATCCAGGACCTGTTCGGGCGGCACGTCGGTCCGGCGGTGGCCCGCGAGGCGCTGCGCAGCGGCGTGACGCTGTTCGGCGAAGCGCGGGACGTCGTCGCCCTGTTCGTGGACATCACCGGTTCCACGGCGTTGACGCGTAGCACCGAGCCGGCGGCGTTCGTGGCGATGCTGAACCGTTTCTTCGAGATCGTTGTCGAGGCGGTCGAGCGACACGGCGGGCTGGTGAACAAGTTCGAGGGCGACGCGGCGCTGTGCGTGTTCGGCGCGCCGGTGACCTTGATCGACCCGGCCAGCGGGGCGCTCCGCGCGGCGCGGGAGATACGGGATCGGGTCCGCGCGAGCGGCGAGGTCGAGGTCGGCATCGGGGTGGCGTCCGGCCCGGTGGTCGCCGGCCAGGTCGGATCCAGCAGCCGGTTGGAGTACACGGTGATCGGTGACGCGGTGAACGAGGCGGCCCGGCTGACCGATCTGGCCAAGGGCGTGCCGGGTGGAGTGCTCGCCTCGGCGTCGGTGATCGGGCGGGTCAGCGCGGCCGAGGCGACGCAGTGGATCGACGCGGGCGAGGTCGTGCTGCGCGGACGGACCGACCCGACCCACATCTGGACGGCCTGAGTCGGACGGCGTGGTCAGGGTGTCGGATAGCCGATGTCGGCGAGACTGTAGCCCAGCTCGCCCAGCATCCGCCGCACGTCCGGCAGCGAGACGCCGACGACGTTGTGGTGATCGCCCTCGACGGCGCTGACGAACCAGCCGCCCAAGCCGTCGATCGTGAACGCTCCGGCGACGTTGCTCGGCTCACCCGTGCCGCAGTAGAGCTCGATCTCGTCGTCGGTGAGGTCGGCGAAGTGAACTTCGGTCGCCGAGGTGCCGAGGGTGACTCGTCCCGACCCGGTGTCGATCAGGCAGTGGCCGGTGTAGAGCGTTCCCCGGCCGCCGCGCATCTCGCGCCAGCGCTCCGTCGCGGCGGCGACGGTTCCCGGTTTGCCCAGTGCCCGGCCGCCGAAGTCGAGTATCGAGTCGCAACCGAGCACCAGTGCGTCGCCGGTCAGGGTCGGCCGGACCGCCTGGGCCTTGGCGATCGCCAGCTGCTGAACCAGTTCGGCGGTGCTCGCGTCCGTCATCGTCGCGGCGATCGCGTCCTCGTCGACCTGGCTGACGATGACCTCGGGCGCCACCCCGGCTGCTCGCAGGGTCCGCAGCCGCGCCGGTGAGGCCGAAGCCAGGACGAAGCGCACTAGAGTCCCAGCGACTTGCTCACGACGCTCTTCATGATCTCGGTCGAGCCGCCGTAGATCCGCGTCACGCGGGCATCGGCGTAACGGCGGGACACCGCGTACTCGGTCATGAACCCGTAGCCGCCGTGCAGCTGCAGGCACTTGTCGATGACCCGCCCCTGCAGCTCGGTGCACCACCACTTGGCCTTGGATGCGTCGGCCGCCGACAGCTCGCCGTCGTTCAGGCGGTCGATGCAGCGGTCGACCCACGCCTGCGCGACGTCGATCTCGGTGATCAGCTCGGCCAGGACGAACTTGGTGTTCTGGAACGAGCCGATCGTTTTGCCGAACGCCTTGCGGTCCTGCACGTACCGCAGCGTGTCCTCGAACGCACCGCGCGCTTCGGCGACGGCCGACACCGCGATCGACATGCGCTCCTGCGGCAGCTTCTGGGTGAGCTGGCCGAAGCCCGAGCCCTCGTCGCCCAGCAGGTTCGCCGCGGGCACCCGCACGTCGGTGAACGAGAGCTCGGCGGTGTCCTGGCTGTGCAGCCCGAGCTTGTCCAGGTTGCGGCCGCGCTCGAAGCCGGCCATCCCGCGCTCGAGGATCATCAGCGACAGGCCTTGGTGCCGATCCTCGCCGGTGCGCACGGCCGTGATGACCAGATCGGCGTTGATGCCGTTGGTGATGAACGTCTTGCTGCCGTTGACGAGGTAGTCCTCTCCGTCGCGCTTGGCGCTCGTGCGGATGCCGGACAGATCCGACCCGGCACCGGGCTCGGTCATCGCCACCGCTGTGATCAACTCACCGCTGGCGATGCCGGGCAGCCAGCGCTGCTTCTGCTCGTCGTTGCCGAAGGTCAGGAAGTAGGGCAGGCAGGTGTCGTTGTGCAGCGTGATGCCCAGTCCGGAACCGGTGACCCCGGCCAGCGCGACCTGCTCGTCCAGTGCCTGGTTGAACCGGAAGTCCGAGACCCCGCCGCCGCCGAACTCCTCGGGGATCTGCATGCCCAGGAATCCGCTGCGCCCGGCCTCGGTGAACACCTCGCGCGGGGTGATGCCCGCGCGTTCCCACTCCATATAGTTGGGTCCGATGGACTTGTCGACGAAGGCGCGGAACGCCTCGCCGAACGCGAGGTGTTCGTCGGTGAAGTGCTTTCGGTCCATGCGGGGCTCCCGGGCGAGGTGGTGGTCCCTCGTTTGTACCAGCCGCGCGGGTCGGTGGGCGGTGAGCCGGTGAACATGGAGAAACCGGAGCGAGGATCGGGGGTTCCCGCGCTCCGGTTTCAGTAGCAATGATCGCTCAATGGGCCGGATCCGCAACTCGAAATCGAAGGTTTCCCATTTTTTCCCGTGCGGCCCCGGCGCACGGCCGAGATAGCGTGCGCTCATGACTGCTGCGGAACTCATCGGGATCGTCGGCGGCTCGGGCTTCTATTCGCTGCTCGATGACGCCGAAGAACACCGGGTCGACACTCCGTACGGGGCGCCGAGCGCGCCGATCACCGTGGGGCAGCTGGCCGGGCGGCCGGTCGCGTTCCTGCCGCGGCACGGTGCCGATCACCGGTTCGCGCCCCACGTCGTGCCCTATCGCGCCAACCTCTGGGCGCTGCGCTCACTCGGCGTGCGGCAGGTGCTTTCGCTGTCGGCGGTGGGGTCGCTGACCCTCGCCCGGCCGACCGGCACGCTCGTCGTCCCCGATCAGATCCTCGACCGCACCCACGGCCGCGAGCAGACGTTCTTCGGCGATGGGCAGGGGGTCGGGCACGTCTCGTTCGCCGATCCGTACTGCCCGCGCGGGCGGGCGGCCGCGGTCGGAACAGGTCAGCCGGTGACCGACGGTGGCACGCTCGTGGTCGTCAACGGGCCGCGCTTCTCCTCCCGCGCGGAGTCGCAGGAGTTCCAGCGCCAGCAGGGCTCGATCATCGGGATGACGGCCATGCCCGAGGCCGGGCTCGCGCGCGAACTCGCCCTCTGCTACTCGACGCTGGCGCTGGTCACCGACCTCGATGCCGGAGTCGAAGCCGGCGAGGGGGTGACCCACGCCGAGGTGCTCGCCTCGTTCGCGGCCAACCTGCCCCGGCTGCGTGAGCTGCTCGTGGCCACGGTGCTCGCACTGCCGGCCGAACAGGGCGACTGCCCGTGCGGGGACACCGCTGCGCTGCCGACGTCGTTCGTGCTGCCGTAGTGCGCGTCCTGCTCACCGGCGCCGCCGGTTTCATCGGACGGCACGTGCAGGCCGAACTCGCTGTCCGCGGCCACGAGGTGCGGGCGCTGGACTCGTTGCGTCCGGACGTGCACCCGAGCGCGCCGACCGACCGGCCGGACCTGGTGGTCGGCGACGTGCGCGACGCCGCGGTGCTCGACGGCGCCCTGGCCGGCGTCGACGCGGTGTGCCACCTGGCGGCCAAGGTCGGGCTGGGCGTCGACGCGCAGGACCTACCCGACTACGCCGACTCGAACGATCACGGGACGGCGGTGCTGCTCGCGGCGATGGCCCGGGCCGGGGTCGGCCACCTGGTGCTGGCCAGCTCGATGGTCGTCTACGGCGAGGGGGTCGGCCGGTGTGCCGAGCACGGCGACGTCACCCCTGGTCCGCGGTCCGAGCCCGAGCTCGCCACCGGTCGCTTCGAGCCGC
>JBDTGE010000009.1:0-12237 GCA_039937575.1 Jatrophihabitantaceae bacterium | reverse complement strand
CAGCCCGTCCGGCCCGGCCCCGAACCGGACGCCGGGCCACTTGTCCTCCTGCGGGCGCACGGCGGTCACGAAGTCGTTGACCCCGGCCGGGACCGCGTCGCCGAACCCGACCGCGGCGGAGGCGGGGGCCACGGCGTACAGGTCAGGCACGCCGGCGGCCCGCGCGATCGTCGCCGGCTCGACGAAGGCCACGTCCGCATCGGACGGGTCGTCGACGATCTCCAGGCCCGCGGTCAGCACACCCAGTAGCGGTGGCAACGAGATCCAGTGCGCCGGGAGGTCCAGCAGTGCCCGGTCGCCCGCGCCGAGACCGAGCTCGGTGCCGAGCAGGTGATGGGTCTTGGCCACCCAGTTGGCGAGAGACTTGGCCGAGAGCTCGGACCGCTCACCCGTCGCCTCGTCGTAGTAGGTGATGAACGGGCGCCCCGGTTCGGCCGCCAGCACGTCGGCGAACAGCTGCTCGGGCGTCATCAGTTGATGCACTTGGAGTCGGTGGCCGGCGCCTTGGTGCTCGTCGGCTTCGTCGGCGTCGTCGTTGTCGCCGGTTTGACGCTCGAGGCGGTCCTGCCCTCGGTCCGCACCACGTTCGTCACGAACGCCCTCACCGCCTGCGGGTGCACGACGACCACGCTGCCGACGCCGGTGTTGCTGAAGCCGTCGGTCGGGATGGTCTTGCCGACGATCTTGTTCGCGGTCAGGTTCTCCAGCTGCCGGCCGAGTTTCAACGGGTCGAGCGAGGCGTCCATGAACAGCGAGTTCTGGATCGCCGACAGCAGGTGCTGCAGCTTGAACGGGTTGAGCAGGATGCCGGCCGAAGCGACCTTGCCGAACGCGGCCGTGAGGAAGTACTGCTGGCGCTTGACGCGGTCCAGGTCGCCGAGACCGTTCGCGAACCCGTAGCGCTGGCGGACGAACGCCAGCGCCTGCACCCCCTCGATCACGTTGACGCCCTTGTGCAGGTTGATGCCGGAGTTTTGCTCCTTGACCGCACCGCACATGTTCACGCTGACGCCGCCGATCGCGTTGCTGATGCGGTAGAAGCCGAGCAGGTCGACCTGGACGTAGTGGTCGATGTGCAGCCCGGTCAGCGCCTGGACGGTGCGCACCAGCAGGCTCGCCCCGGCCGATCGCTTGGCCGCCAGGTCGCCCTTGGTCGCGGTGTACGCATCGGGGTAGGCGGCGTTGAGCTTGTCCATGCCGTAGCCGGGTATCGCGACATAGGAGTCACGTGGCAGCGAGATCAGCGTCGCCCGCGAACCGTCCACCGGCAGGTGGATGATCATCATCGTGTCGGTGTTGAGGCTGCCGCCCGAGCGCCCGGTGTGCAGGGCCCTGACCTCGGCGTTGGTCATGTCGGTGCGGTCGTCGTTGCCGGCGACGAGGATGTCCTGGTCGCTGCCGTCCGGGTCACTCGGGCTGGACTGCTGCGCGGCGGCGATGTCGACCCGGCTCAGGCTGGACTTGAACTGGTTGAACTTCCACCAGTACGTCCCCGCGACGGCCAGGATCGTCACCGACAGCGCGGTGCACACGACCAGCGCGATCAGCTTGGTGCGGCTGCCGCGGCTCGGTCCGCGGCCGCCGCCGCCGGACCGCTGCTCTCGCTGCGCCTGGGCGGTAACCTGCCGTGCGTGCCGGCGCCCGCGCGGATCGAACTCCGGGGGCAAGGGCGCCAGCCCGTCGCCGGATGGCGCAGAGCGGTCCTCGAAACTGGGCGGTGGCACGCGCGCCAGGCTACCGTCGCCGGCGCGGTGAACCGGCTGAGCGGCTCAGCCCGGGCATCAGTTTATGCACCCCAGGCCGCCGGTCTTGCTCACGGGAGCCGAGTCGGGGGCTGAGGTCGTGGTCGGTGCCACGGTGCTCTGCCCGTTGACCTGGCGCCCGTCGGTACCGAGCACGAGCGTGACCCGACTCACCGTGGACGTCTCGGTCATCAGCGCGCCGGGCACGACGGCCTCGGCGGCCTTGGCTGCCGCCTGCCGGCCCGGCGGGTACTCGATGAGCGTCTTCGCGGTGGCGGCGGTGGAGTCGACCACGTTGACGTGGAAACCGAGCTTGCGCAGCGCGGTCGCGTTGCCGCCGGCCAGCCCGATGAGCGAAGTCCCGTTCAGCACGTCCAGGGTGACCGTCGACGGGGCGGCGGCCTTCGCCTGGGCCAGGCCCGGGTCGGCCGGCTGGCCCTGCAGCTGCCGGATGAAGCCGGTCATTGCCGCGGTGTCGATGGCGACGATCGAGGTCGTGACGCCGTCGGGGTAGATCAGCTGCGGGCCGAGGTTGGGCACGGTCAGGTACTTGATCTTGCCGCTCGCGACCGACTGGATCTGCCGGGCCAGGCCGAGCAGGTCCAGCGACGGGTCCGTCATCAGCGAGCTGCCGACCGCGCTCAGCAGCGCGTGCAGCTTGAACGGGTTGAGCAGCACGCCGGCCGTGGTGATCTTGGTGAACGCCGAGGCCAGGAAGTACTGCTGCCGCTTGATCCGGTCCAGATCGCCGCCCGGCAGCCCGTGCCGCTGGCGGACGAAGGCGAGCGCCTGCTTGCCCTTGATGACCGAGATGCCCTTGGGCAGGTCGATCCCCGAGTAACCGTGGCCGAACTGGTCGGAGTCGGTCGTGGCGTTCTGCGCGGCGTTCAGGCACACGGTGACCCCGCCGATGGCGTTGCTGATCCGGTAGAAGCCGAGCAGGTTCACCTGCATGTAGTGGTCGATGTGCAGGCCGGTCAGCGCATCGATCGTCTTGATCGTCTCGAGCAGCCCGGCACTCTGCGCGTCCATCTCGCTGCGGTGCGCGTCCTTGGCCTGCGAGTACGCGTCCCCGTACGCCGAGTTGAGCTTTCCCTTGCCGTAGCCGGGGATGCTCACCCACGAGTCGCGGGGGACGGAGATGAGCGTCGGCGCCGCCCCGCTGGTCGGGACGTGCAGCACCATCATCGTGTCGGTGTTGACGCCGCCCGCGTTGCCGCCGGCGCTGAGCGCCTTTAGTTCGGCCGGGCTCGCTCCGGCGCGGCTGTCGTTGCCGACGAGCAGGACGTCGGTGTCGCTGCCGTCGATGTCTGGCTGACCCGGGCCGAGCGCCGGTACGGCGGCCCCGTGCGGGACGTCGTTGGTGAAGTTCTTGAACGTGGCCCAGGCCAGACCGCTGCCGACCAGCAGGACGAACGCCAGCGCCGCGATCGAGATGCGCAACCAGAACCGCGTGCCCGGCGTCGTCACGGGCCGCGGACGGCGGGCGGTAGGCGACCCGGAGCGCTCATCGGTCACGACTGCCGAGGCTAGCCCGGCGCGGGCCGCGATCGGGGTAGGCGGCCCCGCGTGCCGGTGAACGATCCGGGACGCTCAGGCCACGAAATCACGCGCGCACGCGCAGAACGTACGCCACGTTGATCGGAAGTTCGCGGGTCACCGACTCGGCCAGTGTCGTGCCCTCGTACGGCAGACGTAGCGCTTTGACGACGTCGAGCCCGCTGGCTTCGATCATCTCCTCAAGCGCGCCGGTAGTGCGCCACAAGTAGATGTGGTCGACCGCCGGCGCGTTGATGCAGGTGGTGATGAAGATGAATGCGTCGGCGGTGGCCAGCTCGGCGATTCGTCGCAGGAATCGCTCGGGCTCCTCGACGTGCTCGGCCACCTCGCCCATGACGATGGCGTCGAAGCTGTGCGGCTCAAGATCGGCGGCATCGAGGAAGTCCATCTTGCGGACCTGCACGCTGCTGCCCGGGTGGAAGTGCTGGACGATCGTCTCGGTCTGGCGGACGCTCGCGTCCGACAGATCCACGGCCAGGAACTCCTCGTAGCCGCCGACCTCGGCCGCCGTCAGCAGGAGGAACCCATGACCGGGTCCGACCTCGAGGTAGCGGCCGCCGCCGGTGCGGGGCAGTTCGGTACGGAACATGCGCAGCATCGCCACGTGATTGGGCCAGAGGAAGGTGGAGATCGCCAGCCCGTACATGTAGCGGTTCATGTAGTCGGCATCGTGGTAAACCGACTCCGCGACCTCCGCGAACGTCGAGTGCCGGTAGTGCTTGTTCCGGTTGAAGAACAGCTGCTCCTCGATCGTGTCGCCGACGATCGTCAGATAGCTGTCGGCGAGGTAGTCGTTGTCCAAGCCCTTTGATTCGCAGAACGCCAGGTAGTCCGACAGGCGCTGCAGCTCGCTTTCCGCAGCGTTGTCGACCGCCGTGACCAGAAAGCTCTTGTGCACGGGGAATATCTCCGCGACCGCATCCACGAGTGCGCCGACATTGGCCGGAACGCGCGCGTTCGTCATGAGATGGCCGACCCGGGACAGAGCGGTGAACCTTTCACTGCATCTCGCATTCTGCGTGGCAATTCGGGAAGCGGTCGCGGGGATGCTGGGACGATCACGGTACCGCGACCGCGTTGTCGCTGATGTACTCCACCACCATGCCCGAGCGACGCTGCACGAAGGCGACGGTGCGGGTGAACGCGACCGCGAACACCGGCTGGCAGACGACGAGGCTGCCCCGCTCGGCCTCCTCGGTCAGCGCGCCGGGCACGTCGGCCACCGAGTAGCACAGATGGTCCAATCCGCCACCGCGGCGCAGTCGGGCGGTGATCGGCGACTCGACGCCAGAGGTCGGCGCGACGAGTTCGATGGGTACGCCACCGTCGGCCGTCAGCAGGGCAACCGTGACTCCCTGGATCGGGTCGTCGATGGGTTCGACGACGACCGTCGCGCCCTCGTCGCAGAATCTCGAGATCGCCGCACCCATCCGCGGGACCACGTAGCCGATGTGGTGCAACCCGGATACGAGCACGTCAGAAACCCGCGTAGATGAACGGGACGCTCCCCACCGTGGCCACCAACGCCAGGACGACCAGCAGCGCGAGCACCAGGCCGATCACTACCTCGGCGAGATACCGGGGGAGCCGATTTTCCAGGTTCAGCTTCGGGCGGTTCATGGCGTGCTCGCTCTCGGCTTGGGACTGCATTCGGTCGCTGGATTCACCGCGGTGAGGTGCGAGCAGACGAGGCCGGCGAGGTAGTCGACCATTGGTTTGCTGTTGGTCATGTGGGCCAGGTCCTTGAACGTGAGACCGGACAGGAAGCGCTCGGCGGACTGCGGCTGCACGAGCAGGTTCGGGGAACGGTGCTGGTCCGCCAGCTGCTTCAGCCGCGACTCGATCCGGCCCATTGCGGCATCGTTGGCCGGATTGACCAGCGCGGAGGGATCGACCGGTGAGAGGTAGGCCACCGACGGGATCTTGGACTTGGCGAGCGCGCCCAGCATCGTGCTGGTGATGTCGGCACTCATCGCCGGCCCGGGTGCCGCATCCTCACGCATCAGTGCCTCCTGTTGCGTGCCTACTGACGCGTTCGAGGGCACCAGCGGCCGGTAGTAGTTCCAGAAGCCCAGCGATGTCGACCAGGCGTTGATCAGCGCCAGCCCGGTAGGCGGCGGCTGCTTGGCGAGTGACGCGGCGGAGGGCAGTTTTAGTGGCGACAGATTGGCCATGGCATCGTGCAGTTGTTGGGCATAGCTCCATCGGTCCCGCAAGGAGGACAGATGGGTGCCGCCGAGCGCGAGGGCGACATCCGAGGGGGAGTCGAGTGCGGCCAGCAGGGGCCAGTTCGCCGGGTCTTCGACCATGTGGCCGAGCGCGGGACCATTCAGGGCGTCCCACTCCTGAACCGCCCGGTCGTTGAACACCCACAGCGGGTTGAGGTCGACCATGATGAGATCGGGCTTGCTTGCGATCGCGGACGAGACGGCGTTGTACACGTCCATCGAGCGGCCGCCCTCGAGCAGGTACATGTTGATATGCACCGATTTGCCGTCGATCTTGGGGATCCGGGCCCGGACGTCGGCCGGAATGAAGCTGTAGTAGCCGGCGGTGGCGCTACGCACGTTCTGCATGGTTGAGGTGCCCACCCAGGCGATGGTGAACTTGCTCGGGTCCTTCTTGTGGACCATCCAGCCGCGAGGATCGTTCTGGTTGAGCAGCGGGTCGAAGATCGGCGAGTTGGCCGTCCTTCCCGCGTTGTAGTGGGTCTTGCTCATATCGACCGGACGGGCCGGCGCGAGTGACCCGATCAGGTACAAGCCGACCCCGACCCAGACGAGGATTCGGACCAGGGACAGCGGCCGGGCCCCGGCCGAGCCGAATCGGCGGTCGAGCAGCGCGGTGACATCCTTGACGTTGCGAATCACTTGACACCCACCAGCGCGGAGTAGACGGGGACGATCTGACTGGTGCTGATGGCCACGAGCGGCAGCGACAGGCCGAAGAAGCCGACGAGCAGCGCCATCTTGGGCAGCCGTCGCAGGAACGGCTCGGACGCTCGTGGGGGCCGCTTGGACTTCACGTAGCGATGACCCATCAGACCGGCGGCGTGGTAGAGCCCGAAGATGACCAGCGGGATCGAGATGTCGTGCCAGAGGGCGATCGCCATGATCGTTAGGAAGATCGCGCGATACTGCGTGTGTTCTCGCATGCCGCCGAAGGGCACGAACACGCTTCGCTGGAAGAACCCGGTCAGGCTCATGTGCCACGAGTTCCAGAAGGACTGCGGGTTGGTCTTGGCGTAGGGCCAGTTGAAGTTGCGCCCGACGTCGAAGCCGAGCAGCCGGGACGCGCCGATCGCGAGGTCGGAGTAGCCGGCGAAGTTGAAGAAGAAGTACAGCGTGAACATGAGCAGTTCGAGCCACAGGATCGGAACGCTGTTCTGCTTGAGCGCGCTGAACATGTTGCTACTCGACTGCAGCGGATAGGACAAGACGAATACCTTGAACAGCCCGCTCGCGATCAGCAGCAGGCCTTCGCGCAGGTCTGTTCGCAGATCGGTGCGCGGCGTCTTCACCGCGTCACGGATCTCGGTGTACTGGATGACCGGGCCGATGAGCTGCACCGGCGGGAAGAAGCCGTAGAAGAACACCTCGTCCGGCCGCAGGTTGTCCAGCGCGCCGAGGTAGCTCTTGATGAGCAGGTCCAGGCCGCGGAACGTGGAGAACGAGAGCCCGAGCGGGAGGATGATGTCGCGCGTCAGGTCGATCGCGCCCCACTTGCCGGTGATGGCGCGGACGGCGCTATCACCCCACAGGTTGAAGTCGACGACGAAGCCCTCGGTCCACACCTTCCAGATCACCATCGGGGCGAGCACGGTGACGATCGAGAACGCCAGGACCCAGGTTGCGTAGCGCCGCTCGGCGGTGGCGACGACGAGCCGCTGCATCAGGCCGACCAGGATCCAGAAGATCAGGTAGAACAGCGCGAGCCGGGGCGCGATCAGCCACAGCAGGTACAGCCCGCCGAACCCGAGCAGCAGCCGGCGGGCGAGGACGTTCTTCACCAGGTGATAGATCGGCAGCACCACCGCCAGCCCGGCGAACAGGTTGGCGAAGTATTGGAACGAGTTGAAGTTCAGCACTCGCCAGCCCCTCAGCCGATCTTGATGTGGCTCGGCGCCGGCGTGATCTCGGCCAGGTCGGCCCGGAACACGCCGGTCGACGTCTGGCTGAACCCGTGCCGCGTGTAAAGGTCGGCCACCATCGGGTTCTTCGGTGTCGGCAGGTAGCGCCCGACGAGCGCGCTCGCTCCGCCTGCGCCGGCCTCAGCGGCCAGCCGGGCGAGAAGCGCGGTCTCGACGCCCCGGCTGAGCACCCGGCACGACATCAGAAATGTGTCGATCTCCCAGGCGTCACCGGTCGCGTGCAGGATGGCGACCCCGACCAGCCCGTAGTCGCCGAACTTGTCGCCCACCCGCATCGCGCGGACCAGGTACTCCTGGTCCGCGATCAGCCCCCGGATGTCGGCTTCGCTGCGCCGGATCGTCGTGAGGTTGAACTGGTTGGTCTTGTTCGTGAGCTGGGCCACCCGACCCACGTGTTCCTCACCGACCTCGACGTAGTCGACGACGAGGTCCAGCGACGCGAGGAACTCGTCCCTCGTCATCGCGGCGGCGGCCTGCTTGCGGCCGGCCTCCTGCCGGATCATGTCGGTCCGCGCCAAGTCCTCGGCCGAGACCTTCATGTTGCGGAACAGGCCGCTGGACGCGATGAGGTCGGGTAGCAGGCCGGCCTCGTCCGGCACCTGCAATCGGCCTGCCTCGGGCGCGGCGTTCGCGATCTCCGCCAACTCGTAGTCGCTGTCGTCGATCATCACGAGCGAGTCGATGCCGATGTTCAGCTCGGCGGCGATCTCTTGCAGGCTCTGCGATTTCGGGTTCCAGTTCACCCGCCACACGGCGATGTCCTCGGCCTTGAGGACCATGTCGTCGTGCTGCGCGAAAACATCGGCGACCACTTGCGGGTTGTTCTTGCTGGATATGGCGAGCAAGACGCCGCGGTCCTTCAGCGACTTGAGCACCTTCTGGAAACCGAGGAAGGCACTGCCGGGGAACGTCGACCCTAGTTCGATGCCGCCGACACCGTCCTCGCCGACCACGCCGCCCCACAGCGTGTTGTCGCAATCGAGAACGATGCATTTGGGCGTCGGGCGCTGCTCGCGCAGCACGATGTCACCGAGGTTGGACCCGAGGAAGTGCCAGAACTCGGACGTGTACGGCTGCTTGTAGACCAAGGCCTTCACCACGTCGTGGCTGCGCTCCACCCCAACGCTGAGTTGCCAGGCGTTCAGGTCGGCCCAGCGCACCGGCGCACCGTTCAACGCGCTCAGGAAGGACTCGAGCGCGGCGGCGTGGGCGCGCGCCAGCCGCAGTCCCACCACCGAGTCCACGAGGTCGATGCCAATGGGGCGCGGGAACGGGGGCACCGAGACGAGGACGGGGTACGTCGCGGCCGAGGCCATCGTGCCGATGGCCCGACCGAGCTCGGCGACCCCGTCGGTGATCTCGGCGAACGCAGCGACGTCGCCCTCGGTGAGCCGCTCGAGGGCGGCACCGAACAGGTCTTCGAGCCGCCACAGTACGACCAGGTGGTCGACCGGGCCGAGGGCCGCCTGCGGGTCGAAACAGACTTCGTGGATCTGGTTGTACTCCGAGAAGGAGAACTCAGGCACCACGCCGGCATCGAGCAGGCGCGCGCCCAGGTAAGCCTGCAGCGGATCGGCGGTGAAGCTGGCGGCCACGCCGACCAGGACGTCGGCCCGTACCGACTCGCGCCCGTGAGCGAGCCAGCGGCGCTGATCGGCGAGCGCAGCAGCTGACTTCGACATCAGATCCCGGCCACACCCTTGGCCTGCAGCACCGATCGGGCCGCGGCGATGCTGTTCATCTTCATGATGTCGCGGGTCGAGAGCCGAACCTCGAACGTGTCCTCGATGAGGGTGACCATCGTCATGGCCGCCAGGCTGTCCCACTGCGTGGTGTTCTGCGGCGAGGTCTGCTCGTTGAGGCCACTGGCGTCGAGCTGGAGGCCTTCGGCGAAGACCCCGATCAGAGGATCGGACATGCGGAACTAGCCTTCCGTCGGCAGCTGGGGTGAATCGCCAGATTATAGATGTATTCGCGGGGTGCACCTTAACGGCGCAGGCCGAGGTCTCAGGCGGCACCCAGTCGTCAGAGTCCGGCCAGATAGTGCGACGCTAGGATTGGTCCTCTAGCTAAATCACCGTCTTTCGGGAGCGCCGCTTGAGGTATGGGGAGCCGGTCGCTGTCGTAGCTGTGACCCACGCGTCCACAGCCGCGCTCGCCGGGTTCCTCAGCTCGTTGCGAGAAGCGACGACCGAACCGCTGGACGTCGTCATCGCCCACCTGGGCCCTCCGGACACCAGCGACGGCGTGGCCGTGATCGGCCCGGGCGTTCGGGTGATCGAGGCCGGTGACGTCGGCTACGGGCGGGCGGCCAACCTCGGGGTTCGCGACACCACCGCCGAGTTCGTCGTGATTTCCGACCCGGATGTGACGTGGGAGCCCGGTTCGCTCGACCGACTGCTTGCCGCCTCCGACCGCTGGCCGCAGGGCGCCGCGTTCGGCCCGCTGATCCGTACGCGGCAGGGCACGGTGTATCCGTCGGCGCGCGCGGTTCCGTCTCTGAAGAACGGGATCGGGCACGCCCTCTGGGGCCGTTGGTGGCCGGGCAATCCGTGGACGTCGGCCTACCGGCAGGGCCGTGGCCAGCCGGCCGAGCGCACCACTGGCTGGTTGGCCGACACCTGCCTGCTGCTGCGACGGGATGCCTTCGACACGGTCGGCGGTTTCGAATCTGAGAACCTGGTCTACCTCGAGGACCTCGATCTGGGCGAGCGGTTCACCAAGGCCGGCTGGCACAACGTCTACGTTCCGTCCGCGGCGGTCGTCGCCACCGGCCGCCAGAACGGCGCGGCCGACCGCGCACGGCTGGCCGCCGACCGGCACCGCAGCGTCTGGACCTACGTGTCGCGCCGCTACGCCGGGTGGCGTTGGTGGCCGGTTCGGGTCGTCCTGCGCGGCGGTCTCACCGTCCGCTCGGCCGTCGCCAAACGACGTCGGCCGAGGCGGGCGAGCGAGGCGAACTGAGTTCAGCCGCGGAGGGCTCGGAGCAGGATCGGCTCCAGGTACGGCGCGAGCGTCAGCGAGTAGGTCGCGGTCAGGTGCGAAGCGTCGAAGTAGACCGGCACCTTCCCGACGACCGCTTGGCAGACCGTCGGCTCGCAGATGTAGTCGGTCAGGTCGGCCTCGACGATGTTCTGATCGTGGACGACCGCGATCGCCTGGGTCAGAGGCTCCGTGGGTAGCCACTTCGCTCGCGCGCCGTTGCACGAGTCGTAGCTGCTCGGATGGGCAGCCAGGCAGTCCGGCACGGAGTGGCCCGACCCGGGCGCCGGAGTATCCCGGATGCCGACGACGTGCAGGTGAGCCCGGCTGAACGACTCGAGGACGTCCTGGTAGCCCTTCTCGTACAGGGCATAGCTGGCTTTCAGGCTGTGGCCCTCGGCTGGGACCGATATGCGATTGGTCATCACGACCAGGCTGAAACCGCCGTTGACGACCAGCTTGGTCACCTGCTGCCCCCACTGCTCGCAGTTGCGCGCCTGCGCCCGTGTGTCGAGCCTCTGCAGTGTGGTGGCGAGTGCGCACTCCGAGGACAGGTAGGCGGTGATCTTCCAGTGGCGTTGACCAGCGATCCGCTCCAGCGCCGGAACCCACTCACCGGCGTGCGAGTTGCCGACGAGGGCGACGTTGACCTTCGAGTTCATGTCGCCGAACGTGCACTTGATGACCTTGAACGTAGGCACGTAGGCGAAGCAGTCCTGCTTGCCGGACACCGCGGCGTAGGCATCGGACTTGTCCAGCGCGGCCTGCAGCGGCGTGGGGGTGAGCGTCCCGCTCGTGACGGCCGGGCATTGGCCGGCCGGCGCGGCCAATGCGGCCGCACCGAAGCACGGGTCGTGGCTGTTGAGAGCCTTGTTCAACGCGGCGTGGCCCTGCTGCTCGCGGTGCTGAACCTCAGTGTTCTGCGCGGCGGTGCACCCGACGACGAACGTCATGGCGACTGCTGCCAGCACGAACGGCTTGATCAGCGGGCGGCCCCACTTGGGTGTGCGGAAACGGTCCTCGACGTACCGCTTGGTGAGGCCGGCGAGCACGAGCGAGGTAAGGATGATGACGGCCTTGTCGAGGTGGCCGAGGTGGCCGCCGCTCACGTACGGCACGAGGGCGATCAGCGGCCAATGCCACAGGTACACCGAGTACGAGACGTTGCCGAGCCACTGCACCGGTCGCAGGGCCAGGATCGGCCCGGGAGAGCCCTTGGTGCGTGGGGCGACGGCGGCGATGACGGCGACGGTGCCGAGTACCGGGACCAGCGCCTGCCAGCCGGGGAACGGTGTGCTTCCGGAGTAGCTGAAGGCGGTCCACGCGATCACGGCCAGACCGGCCCAGGCCAGGACCGTCCGGGCCAGCGGCGGAAGGGGCACCGCCTCGCTGTCGCGTTGGCGCCCGAGAGCCCGGCTGGACAGCGCCGCCGCGAGCAGGCCGCCGATGCCGAGCTCCCAGATGCGGGTCGGGGTGATGAAGTACGCGCTGGCCGGTGACACCGCGGTCGCGTGGATCGAGTAGACGAGCGAGGCGACGACGACCGCGCCGAGCCCGGCAAGCACGGTCGGGACCAGCCGCCAGCGCAGCGCGGTGGCGATCGCGACGAGGACGAGGATCAGGATCGGCCAGCCGAAGTAGAACTGCTCCTCGACCGACAGCGACCAGAAGTGCTGGACCGGTGACGGCGAGGCGGCGGCCTGGAGGTAGTTGACCGAGTCCGAGGCCAGGCGCCAGTTGACGACGTACAGGGCCGCGGCCTTGACCTGGCTGGCCGTGTTGGCCCACTGCGTGTCGGGCGCG
>JBDTGE010000008.1:0-4491 GCA_039937575.1 Jatrophihabitantaceae bacterium | reverse complement strand
CGAACCGCGTGCCGAGCATGAGCGAGGCGAACATCGTCTTGTCGGGCAGCTCGGCGATCAGCACGATGACGAACACGAGCAGGATCAGCAGCAGACTCACCGGACCGCCTCGGCCTGCTCAGCCTGGTCAGCCCGGTCTGCGACTCGTCGCGAACTAGCCACCACTTTGGGCCATCTCCGGCGGATGCTTGCGCCAGCGGGAGACGGCGAGCAGTGCGCCGGCGCCGGCCGCCGCGTAGATGAGGACCACGAGCAGCGGCCCGCCCACCCCGGCGTTGTCGAAGTACACGATCCCGCGGACCGCGCTGGTTCCGGCCCCCGGCGGAAGCAGCGGTCCGATCGCGCGCCAGAACCCGGGTAGCAACGGGCCCGGGTAGGCCCCGCCGGCGCTCGGGTTGCCGAGCACGACGAACAGCAGCACCGCGATGCCGATCCCGACCACGCCGGTCAGTGCCTGGACCGCCATGGTGAACGCGCCGACGGCGAAGACGATCAGCGCTCCGAACCCGGACAGCGTCCAGAACGAACGGTCCAGGGCGCCGAGGACCGGTCCGACGATCAGCGCGCCGCCGAGTCCGGACGCGATCGAGTAGGCCAGCAGGGCGCCCAGGCGCACCCGAGCCCGGCGCACGTTCGACGGCAGTGCCCCGGCACTGATGGCCAGGATCGAGGCGACGAGATAGCCGCCGACCACCCAGCCGACCGCGAGGTAGAAGGCCGTCAGCCCGCGCGCATCGCCTTCGGCCGCCGGGACGATGTCGTCCACGGCGAGGGTGCGCTGCTGGCTCGCGTCGACCGCGGTGAGCACCGAGTCGAGCGCGGAGGACAGGGAGCCGCCCTCGGCGCTGGCGACCAGCAGCCGATCCGCCTTGCCGGTTCCGAGGATCAGCGCGCCGGCGAGGTCCCGGTTCTTGATCCCCTGGCGCGCGGCACTCTCGTCGGTGACGACCGAGGCGTGCAGCGGCTCGCCCTTGATCGCGTTGAGCTGGGTCACCGTCTGTCTCGCGGTGTCGGCCGGAGCGCCGGCCGGGACCACGACGCCGATCGACATGCGGTGCGGCTTCGGGTTGTGGAACGCGCCGGCGTAGCTGAGGATGAACGCCAGTTGCAGCAGCAGCACGCCGACCACGAGGCCGAAGGCGTGGGGCGTGACCGCCTCGCGCCACTCGGCCAGAATCCCTTTGCGGCGTGCGGTTTCCGGCGCGGGCTCGCTCGGTTCGTCTGACATAGGGTCACTCCTTCTTCTCACCGGCGCGGCCGGCGGCCAGTCGCTGCGCGGTCACTGCGGCGTCGCGAACCGCGGCCGGACCACCGCCGCGCTTACCGGCAGCGAGCCCGACGAGGAACGTGGTCAGCGGCGCGGCCGGCCGGGCCACGGCGTGAGCCGCGTCGCGGGCGACGTCGAGCAGCAGCGCGCTGTCGACTTCCACCGGATCAAGTCCGAGTGCGGTGGCCAGGTCCACCACCCACTGCTCGAGCGGGTCGCTCATCGAATCTCTCCCTCGGGTCGCTCGCTGCCGGCGCGTCGACGGGCGTCCGCGACGTCGTCCCAGGTGTCGCAGTCGCGCCCCCAGCCGTCCGGGTCCCGCACCGGAATCATGTCGGTCCCGGCGATCAAGGCGCGTAGAGGCACGCCGTTCGGGTCGCCCCTCGCAGTGAGCGCGACGCGCAGGGCCGACGTCCGCCAGGCCGCCGCGAGGTAGTTCACCCGGCCGTCCGGATCGACCAGGCAGGCGACGTCGCCGGACCCGGTCAGGGCGGCCAGCAGGACCGGTACCGCCGGCGCGATGTCGGGCTGGTCGGCCGCCAGTACCACCACGACGTCCTCGCCTACCGCGCCGATCCCCGCCGCGAGCGCCGCGACCGGCCCGCCACCGACCGGCTCCTCCCGCCGCCAGGTCACCGACCGCGCGGAGGTCCGCGTCGGCCCGACCACCACGGTGTGCGCCGCGCCGGCGACCGCGTCGAGCGCCCGCTCGAGCAGGCTCAGCCCGCCGATCTGCAGGGCCGGCTTGTCGGCGCCCTGCAGCCGGCGGGCGGCACCGCCGGCCAGGATGATCGCGTCGAACATGCCTTAACTCTATGGCCGTAGGCTGCTCAGCCATGTCGACCGTGGCCGGTGCCGTGCTGAGCGCGGTCGTGTGCGTCGCGGCCGCTCCCGCCTTGGCCGGGCTGAGGTTGGCCGGCCCCGAACCGGACGCGGACCTGCAGTGGCAGCGCCCGGGCGCCAGCCGCACCGCCCTGGCCGCGGCCGTCGCCCTCGTCCTCGGCACCCTCGGCGGTGCGGCGGCGGGCTGGTCGGCGCTGCTGCCCGCCTTCATCGCTCTGGCCCTGGCCGGCACGCCGCTCGTCCTGATCGACGTCGAGCATCACCGCCTGCCCAACCGCCTGGTCTTCACCGCAGACGGAGCGGCGGCCGTCCTGCTGACCGTTGCGGCCGCGGTGCGCCACGACTGGTCCGCGTGGCTGCGGGGCGCCGAGGGCGCGGTGGCCGTCTTCGCCGTCCTGTACCTGATCGTCTTCATCGCGCCCCGCTCCTTCGGCTTCGGCGATGTCAAGCTGGCCGGGCTGCTGGGTGCCTACCTCGGCTGGTTCGGCTGGCTCTACGTCTACTACGGCATATTCGCCGGATTCCTGCTGGGCTCGGTCGTGGCCATCGCGCTGCTCGCCACCGGCCGGGCCTCGCTCAGGACGAAGATGGCGTTCGGCCCGACCCTGATCCTCGGGCCGCTGATCGTTCTCGCATTCGACCTGGTGCCGTCACTGTCCTAGCCGGCTTCTCTAGAGTCGCGGGCATGGTTACTTCCCAGCGCAGTGCCGACCTGCCCGCCGCGACCGTCTTCGTGCTGTTCGGCGCGACCGGGGACCTGGCCAAACGAATGGTCCTGCCGGCGTTCTTCACGCTGGCCAAGGAGGGCCTGTTGCCGGCCAAGTGGCTGCTCATCGGCAACGGCCGCGGCGACGTCGGGCACGAAGACTTTCGCCAGCACGTGCACGACGTCCTGACCCAGTTCGGCCCGCACCCGGACGAGGGTCCGTGGGCCGAGTTCAGCGCCCGGCTGCGCTTCGCCGGCGGTGGCTTCGAGACATCGGACCCCGGCAGCCTGCTGGACGTCATCGCCGACGCGGAGCACGAGCTGGGTTCGGACTATCAGCTCGTTCACTACCTGGCCGTGCCGCCCGTCGCGTTCGGCGAGACGACCAAGGCCCTGGGCGAGCACCACCTGGTCAAGGGCGCGCGCGTCGTCTACGAGAAGCCGTTCGGCACCTCGCCGGCGAAGTTCCGCGAACTCGACGCGGTAGTGCACTCTGTCCTGAACGAGTCGCAGGTCTACCGGATCGATCACTTCCTGGGCAAGGAGGCGACGCAGGACCTGCACGTGCTGCGCTTCGCCAACGGGATGTTCGACGCGATGTGGAGCCGCGAGCACATCCGGGCCGTCCAGATCGACGTTCCGGAGAAGCTCGGCGTCACCGACCGGTCGGTGTTCTACGACCAGACCGGCGCGGTGCTGGACATGCTGGTCACGCACCTGGTCCAGGTCGCGGCCGAGGTCGCGATGGAGCCACCGGCCAGCCTGTCGGCCGAGGACCTGCAGGCCGCGCGGGAGGAGGTCATCGCCGACTTCCGCCCGCTGGAACCCCGCGAGGTGGTGCTCGGCCAGTTCGACGGCTACCGCGACCTGGACGGAGTCGACCCGAAGTCCGACATGGACACCTACGTGGCCGCGCGGCTTTGGATCGACAACGAGCGCTGGCAGGGCGTGCCGTTCCTCCTGCGCACCGGCAAGCGGCTCGCCTTCAGCCGGCAGAGCGTCAGCCTGATCCTGCACGAGCCCGAGGGCGCGCTCGAGGACCTGCCCAAGGACGGCAACGTCCTGACTTTCTCGCTGTCCGGCAGCGGCGAGATCACCCTGCGCCTGGTCGCGAAGAAGCCCGGCGTCGACCTCGAGTTCGACGTGGCCGAGGCGAGGATCCCGCTGTCGACGCTGCCCGATGCCGAGCCGCTACCGCCGTACGTCCGGCTGATCCACGACGCGCTGCTCGGCGACCGGTCGCTGTTCACCCGACCGGACGGGCTGGCCGCCGTGTGGCGGATGGCCGAGCCGTTGTTGCGGGCCAAGCCCAAGCCGTTGCCGTACGCGCAGGGCTCCTGGGGCCCGGCGGCGGGCGCGGATCTGGCCGCTCCGGACGGCTGGCTGCTCGGCGAGTAACCGCGGTCGCGCAACCGGCTCGGGCCGTTCTGGAACACTTGGGCCCGTGTTGCGATGGATCACCGCCGGCGAGTCCCACGGACCCGCGCTCGTTGCCGTGCTCGACGGACTCCCCGCGGGGATCGAGGTGAGCACCGCCGACCTCGGGCGCGAGCTGGCCCGGCGCCGTCTCGGGTACGGCCGCGGCGCCCGGATGAAGTTCGAGCAGGATGCCGTCACCCTGCTCGGCGGCATTCGGCACGGCGTCACCCTCGGTGGTCCCATCGCGGTGGAGATC
>JBDTGE010000007.1:0-12999 GCA_039937575.1 Jatrophihabitantaceae bacterium | reverse complement strand
GATCCTGGCCAACCAGAACCGCAACACCGCGAACTTCAAGATCGAGGGCTTGCCCTGGGCCGCGACCATCCCGATCTCCATGATGATCATCTGCTCCATCGCACTGTCCAAGACCACCTGGGGCCGCCACCTGTTCGCGACCGGCGGCAACGCCGAGGCGGCGCGCCGCGCCGGCATCGACGTGGTCCACATCCGGGTGAGCGCATTCGTGGTCTGCTCGTCGTTCGCCGCCGTCGGGGGCATCTTCCTGGCCTCCAGCACCGGCGGTGCGCAGCTCGACCTCGGTGCGGGCAACATCCTGCTGTTCGCGGTGGCGGCGGCGGTCATCGGCGGCACGTCGCTGTTCGGTGGCCGCGGCAAGCCGCGCGACGCGATCATCGGCGCGCTCGTGATCGTGATCATCCCCAACGGACTGGGCCTGCGCCCCAGCCTGCCGGTGCAGTACCAGAACGTCATCACCGGACTGGTGTTGCTCATCGCCGCGGCCGTGGACGCCTTGTCCCGCCGGCGCTCGCGGGGACGCTGAGCAGAACAAGATCGGACGTGATCACGTGACCCGTGCCGGCGCCGCACGGCCGGACGCGATCCGGCGCCACAACCTGGGCCTGCTGCTGACCCAGATCCACCGTGACGGTGAACTCTCCCGGGCCGAGCTGACGCAGCGCCTGGATCTGAGCCGGTCGACGGTGCGCGCGCTGGTCGCCGAGCTGGCCGAACTCGGGCTGGTCGAGGAGCACGTACCGAGCGGCGGCGAACGCGCGGGGCGGCCCTCACACCTGGTCGGTCCGCGGTCGGACGGGCCGTACGCGATCGCGGTCGACGTCGACATCACCCACATCACGACGGCCGCCGTGGGGGTCGGCGGGCATGTGCTGGCGCGGGACGTCACGGCGACCGACCCCAGTCCCAGTCCCCCGGCGACCGTCGCCCGGGCGATCGTCGCCGCGGCCGAGCGACTGGGAACTCAGGTCGCTCGGGGCGCGTGGCCGATCGGTATCGGCGTGAGCCTGCCCGGCACGGTCGGCCGCCAGGACGGCCTGGTCGAGCTTGCGCCCAACCTCGGGTGGCGCGACGCCGCGTTCGGCGAGATCCTGACCGGTCTGACTCCGGCCGGCCTGCCGGTGTCGATAGGCAACGACGCGGACGTCGCAGTACTGGCCGAGCACTTGCGGGGCAACGGGCGCGACTGCGATGACCTGGTGTACCTGATGGGCCGCATCGGCGTCGGCGCCGGGGTGATCGTCAACGGTGCTCCACTGCGCGGCCGGGACGGGCACGCCGGCGAGGTCGGCCACACCGTCGTGGACGCCTCCGGACCCAAGTGCCACTGTGGTCAGCGCGGCTGCGTCGAGACCTACATCGGCGACAACGCGCTGCTCGAGCTCGCCGGGCGCAAGGCCTCGCCCACGGTCGACCACACCGACCAGCTGTTCACCGACGCGCACACGGGCGACAAGCGCGCGGCCGACGCGGTCCGCACCGTCGCCCAGGCCCTGGGCCGCACGGTGGCGACGTTGGTGAACCTGCTCAACCCCGAACTGGTGATCCTCGGCGGCTCGTTGGCCGGTGTGCTCGAGTTCGCCCGCGCGGACATCCGCGCGTCGCTGGACAGCTTTGCAATGACGACCGCGAGGGACGCCGTCCAGCTCCGCCCGCCGGCGCTGGGTGAGGACTCGGCGCTAGTCGGCGCAGCGGAGCTCGCGTTCGCCCGCCTGCTGGACGACCCGCTCGTCCGTCCCTAGCCGCTCGCGCTCGCGCTACCCGGCGAGCGTTGGCCGTCCCTGCCGGGCGAACTGGGTGCGGTAGAGCTCGGCGTACAGGCCGTCCGCGTCGAGCAGTTCGGCGTGCGTGCCCTGCTCGACGATCCGGCCGGCATCGACCACCAGGACCCGGTCCGCGTTCTGGACGGTGGAGAGCCGGTGCGCGATGATCAGTGAGGTGCGGCCGACGAGAGCGCGCGCGAGCGCGTCCTGCACCGCGGCCTCGCTCTCGCTGTCCAGGTGGGCGGTCGCCTCGTCGAGGATGACGATCTCCGGTGCCTTCAGCAGCAACCGGGCGATGGCCAGGCGCGCCTTCTCCCCGCCCGACAAGCGGTAGCCCCGATCGCCGACGAGCGTGTCCAGACCCTCGGGCAACGAGCCCACCAGCTCACCGATCTGAGCGGCCTCGACGGCCGCCTGGAGCTCGTCCTGGGTCGCGGCCGGCTTGGCGTACAGCAGGTTTCCGCGGATCGTGTCGTGGAACATGTGCTCGTCCTGGCTGACCACGCCGATGCGTTCGCGCAACGACTCCTGCGTCACGGTGCGGACGTCGTGACCGCCCACCAGGACCTGGCCCTCGCGCACGTCATAGATGCGCGGGACGAGCTGGCTGATCGTCGTCTTGCCGGCACCGGAGGGCCCGACGAGCGCGATCATCTCCCCCGGCGCGGCGCGGAACGAGACCCCGTGCAGCACTTCCTGCGACGCGGTGGCGTCCAGTACCGCGACGTCCTCGAGCGAGGCGAGCGAGACCTCGGACGCGGTGGGGTAGGCGAACCGCACGTCCACGAACTCGACGCTGCGGGCGTCGGCCGGTAGCTCGATCGCGTCCGGTGCATCGGCGATCATCGGTGCCAGGTCGAGGATCTCGAAGACCCGGTCGAAGCTGACCAGCGCGCTCATAACGTCCACCCGAGCGTTCGACAGCGCGGTCAGCGGCCCGTACAGGCGGGTCAGCAGCAGGGCGAGCGTGACCACGGTTCCGGCCGACAGCTCCCCCTTGATCGCGAAGTAGCCGCCGAGCCCGTACACGAGCGCTTGGGCCAGCGCGGCGACGAGGGTGAGCGCGACGAAGAATGCGCGGCCGTACATGGCTGAAGTGACCCCGATGTCGCGCACCCGGGCCGCGCGCGTTCGGAAGGACTCGTCCTCATCGGCCGGCCGCCCGAACAGCTTCACCAGCAGTGCCCCGGCCACGTTGAACCGTTCGGTCATGGTCGCGTTCATCGAGGCGTTCAGGTTGTACGACTCACGGGTGATGTCCTGCAGCCTCGCCCCGATGCGTCGCGCCGGGATGACGAACAGCGGCAGCATGATCAGCGACAGCACGGTGATCTGCCACGACAGCGTAAACATGACCGCGGCGGTGAGCACCAGGCTGACCACGTTGGACACCAGACCCGACAGCGTCGAGGTGAACGCCTGCTGCGCGCCGAGCACGTCGTTGTTCAGCCGGCTGACCAGTGCGCCGGTCTGCGTCCGGGTGAAGAACGCGAGGGGCATCCGTTGCACGTGGTCGAACACCGACGTGCGCATGTCGAAGATGAGGCCCTCGCCGATGCGGGCGGAGTACCAACGCTGCGCGAAGGACAGCACCGCATCGATCAGTGCGAGGGCCGCGATCACCAGCGCGATGTCGACGACGACGTGCACCGCCGCGTGAGCGGTGATCTGGTTGACGACGCGGCCGGCCAGCACCGGAGTCGCCACGCCGATCAGCGCGTCGGCGACGACGACGGCGAGGAAGACGAGCAGTTCGCGCCGATAGGGGCGGGCGAAGTGCAGGACCCGTCGCGCGGTGCCGGGCGCGATCTTGCGGCCGGTCGCCCGCTCGCCACGGTGCATCGAGCGGAACGCCATCATGTTCGGCGATGAGTGCATGGACACGGGCAGACCTCCGGAGGCCGAACGCGGACGAGCGCTCCGGATGTTCCCAGGCGGTCCTGAACGGGGCCGGTCAGGCCTCGTCGTCGAGTCCGGCCAGCGCCCGCAGACGACGGTACTGGGCCGCGCGCTCGGCCGCCTGCTGCTCGTCCTGCGTGCGGGCTCCGGCCGCGAGTAGCAGGGCCTTCGTCTCGGCCGCCGCGTCACGGGGAACGGCCAGCAGCGCGGCGACCGTCTCGGCCACCGCGGCGTCGAGGTCAGCCCTCGGCACCACGCGGGACGCGAGCCCGATCGCGGCCGCCTCGGCCGCACCGACCGGACGCCCGGTCAGGCAGATCTCGGCCGCGCGGGAGTAGCCGACCAGGTCGACCAGCCGCTTGGTGCCGCCCAGATCCGGGACGATCCCGAGCTTGGGTTCGGCCATCGAGAACTGGACGTCGTCGGCGACGATCCGGATGTCCGCGCCGAGCGCCAGCTGGAAGCCGCCGCCGATCGCGTGGCCCTGCACAGCCGCAACGCTGACCAGCCCCGGCCGCGACGTCCAGTCGAACGCCTGTTGCCACCGGCTGATCTGCTCCCCCGCCGCCTCGGCCGTCCCGCCGGCGAGGGACAGGATCCCGGGTGCGCCCGCGATCCCCTCGGCCGTGAACATCTGCCGGTCCAGCCCGGCCGAGAACGCCCGGCCCTGCCCGCACAGGACGAGGACGCGGACGGTTCCCGGCAGCTGGGCCGCGACCTGCGTCAACGCCGTCCAGGTGTGCGGCGACTGGCAGTTGAGCCGGTCCGGCCGGTTGAGCGTGATCGTCGCGAGTTCACCGCGGACCTCGGCCGCGAACCCGGCCTCGGGCGGGACCGCGATCGGGGTCGTCTCGGTGAGGGGGCTCAGGACTTCTTCGCCTTCGCCTTACCCGCCGCCTTGCCGCGGGTGGCGCCGCCACGGCCGCGCAGGGTCACACCGGACTCGGACAGCACGCGATGGACGAATCCGTACGAGCGGCCGTGCGTGTCGGCCAGTTCGCGGATGCTCTTGCCCTTGTCGTACGCCTTCTTCAGATCCGCCGCGAGCTTGTTGCGATCAGGTCCCGTGATGCGGGCACCCTTTTTCAAAACTGCCATGTCGAAACCCCTTGTGTCGCGCGGGATAAGCCCGCTTCGGAAGTGCCCGTACTGTGCCAACCAGCCGATTGATAGCAGCCATTTCTGCGGCTTCGCAAGATCGACGCGCGCATTACGTGACGGCTGACAGAACGATCTAGGACATAACCCCGAGTCGCTTGATCGACTCGTCTATCGTGTGCCATCGCGGCGGGGGTCCCCTCGCCCGCTCACGCGAGCGAGATCAGATCGACCAGGTCGGTGCTCCAGCTGTCCTCGACCCCGTCGGGCAGCAGGATGACCTTGTCCGGCGACAGCGCCTCGACGGCGCCCTCGTCGTGCGTGACGAGGATGATCGCGCCGGCGTAGGTACGCAGCGCATCCAGCACCTGCTCGCGGCTGACCGGGTCGAGGTTGTTCGTCGGCTCGTCCAGCAGCAGCACGTTCGCCGCGCTGGTCACCAGCATGGCCAGCGCCAGCCGGGTCTTCTCGCCGCCGGACAGGACGCCCGCCGGCTTCTCCACGTCATCACCGGTGAACAGGAACGCTCCGAGGATCTTGCGCAGGTCGGTGTCGTTCAGGTCCGACCGGCCCACGCTCGAGGCCGAGCTGCGCATGTTCTCCAGGATCGTCCGGTCGTGGTCGAGCGTCTCGTGCTCCTGCGCGTAGTACCCCATCCGCAGGCCGTGACCGGGCTTGACCTCGCCCGTGTCCGGCTGCTCGACGCCGGACAGCAGGCGCAGCAAGGTCGTCTTGCCCGCGCCGTTCAGCCCGAGCACGACCACGCGCGCGCCCCGGTCGACGGCGAGGGCGACGTCGGTGAACACCTCGAGCGAGCCGTAGGTCTTGGACAGGCCCTGCGCGGTCAGCGGCGTGCGCCCACACGGCGCCGGCGCGGGGAAGCGTAGCCGGGCGACCTTGTCCCCGACCCGTACCGCGTCCAGCCCGGCGGCCAGCGCGGCGGCCCGGCGATCCATCTGGTGGGCCGCGCGGGCCTTGGTCGCCTTGGCCCGCATCTTGTCGGCCTGGGTGCGCAACGTCTCGATCTTGCGTTCAGCGTTGGCCCGCTCACGGTGCCGTCGGCGCTCGTCGGTCTCCCGCTGCTGCAGGTAGGTCTTCCAGCCGACGTTGTAGACGTCGACCGTGGTGCGGTTCGCGTCCAGGTTCCAGACCTTGTTGACGACGGCGTCGAGCAGGTCGACGTCGTGGCTCACCACGACCAGACCGCCGTCGTGCTGGCGCAGGAAGTCCCGCAGCCAGCCGATCGAGTCGGCGTCCAGGTGGTTGGTCGGCTCGTCGAGCAGCAGCGTCGTCGGCTCGCCCGCGTCGGCGAACAGGATGCGGGCCAGCTCGACGCGACGGCGCTGCCCACCGGACAGCGTGCTCAGCGTCTGGGCCAGCACCCGCTCCGGCAGCCCGAGGTTGGCGCAGATCCGAGCCGCCTCGCTCTCGGCCGCGTAGCCGCCCAGGGCGGAGAAGCGCTCCTCGAGGTTGCCGTAGCGGCGGATCAGCTTGTCATCGTGCGGCGTCTCGGCCAGCCCGATCTGCGCCTTGGCGATGTCGGTGACCAGGGCGTCCAGCCCGCGGGCCGACAGCACCCGGTCGCGCGCGGTGACGTCGAGGTCGCCGGTCCGCGGGTCCTGAGGGAGGTAGCCGCTGGGCCCGCGGCGATCGATCTTGCCCGCGTGCGGCATCGTCTCGCCGGCGAGCACGCGCATCGTCGTGGTCTTGCCGGCGCCGTTGCGCCCGACCAGGCCGATGCGGTCACCGTTCTGCACGCGCAGGGTCAGCGGTTCGAGCAGGATGCGGGCGCCGGCCCGCAGCTCCAGGTCGGTGGCGGTGATCATCGACGCTGATTCTACCCGCGTGGGGGCAGCCACCCGCGCCAGTTCGGTGGCCGGACGACCCGCAGCCGGAGCACCCGCTCGGTGTCGCGCGCCTCCTGCAGGTCGCGCAAGCGTCCGGCCAGCAGCATCGTGAGCGAGACGATGCCGACGATGCGTCCCGGATCGGTCCGGTCGACCACCGGCATCCGGTCGACCTCGTGGCCGGCCATCCGGGTCGCCACCACCCGCAGCGTCTCGTCGGCGTGGGTCAGCACCGGGTCGGTGATTCCCAGTTCCTCGACGGCCAGAGCCCCGCGGCCGCTGTGCGCAGCCGTCTCCAGCTGCGTGCGCGTGATGACCCCGACCAGCCGATCCGCCGCGCCGACCAGCGGATAGAGCATCTGGCGCCGGAACGCGACGTTGGCCGGATCGGTGTCCGAGATGGACGCCAGCGCCTCGTCGGCGGCCAGGTCGGCTTCGAAGGTCAGCACGTCGCTCTCCATGACCTCACCGACGAACAGGATCTCCAACGGATCGACGTCGTACTCCCGGGACAGGTGATAGCCGCGGCGGGCGATCTTCTCGGTCAGGACCGAGCGCTTGAGGACCAGGACCGAGACGGCGAACGCGGTGGACGCGCCGATGATCAACGGCAACAGGGCGTCGAAGCGGTGCGTCAGCTCGAGCGCGAAGATCACGCCGGTGAACGGCGACCGCATCACGCCGCCGAGCACCCCGGCCAGCGCGATGAGCGCCCAGAAGCCCGGGCCGACGTGCGGAAAGACGTGCTCGGCCAGGGCGCCCAGGGCTCCGCCGATCATGAACATCGGCGCGAGCACGCCGCCCGAGGTACCTGACCCGAGAGACAAGGACCAGATCACCGTCTTCACGATCAGGATCCCCACCACCAACTTCAGGCCGATCGTGCCGTCGAGCTCCGAGCCGATGATGTTGTAGCCGACACCGAGCGCCTGCGGGACGATCAGGCCGCCGATCCCGATGATCACGCCGCCGATCGCCGGCCACCACATCCAGTGCACCGGGAGCTTGCGGAAGACGTCCTCGGCGGCATAGACCAGCACCGTCGCGATCAGGGCGAGTACGCCCGCGGCGATGCCGAGCACGACGCACAGCAGGTCCGACCACGCGGTGATTTGCAGCGGTTGCAACGGGACCTTGAACAGCACGCCCCGCCCGAGCAGCGGGTAACGCACGACCGTAGCCACGCACACGGCCGCCGTGACCGGGACGTAGCTGCGCGGGCGCCACTCGAACAGCAACAACTCGACGGCCAGCATGATCGCGGCGAAGGGGGTGTTGAAGGTCGCGGCCATCCCCGCCGCCGATCCCGCGACCAGCAGGGTCTTGCGCTCGTCCGCCGTCAGTTGCAGGAACTGCGCGAACAGTGAGCCCAGTGCGCCGCCGGTCATGATGATCGGGCCCTCGGCGCCGAACGGACCACCGGTCCCGATCGCGATGGCCGAGGACACCGGCTTGAGCACCGCGACCCGCGGCTGCACCTTGCTGCCGCCGAGCAGGATCGCCTCGATCGCCTCCGGCATCCCGTGCCCGCGGATCTTCTCCGAGCCGTACCGCGCCATCAGGCCGATGACCAGTCCGCCGGCGATCGGCGCCAGCAGGACGACCGCCGGGTTGTGGTGGCCCGCGCCGGGCGCGACCAGGTGCGTGTCGAACCGGCCGTAGAAGACGCCGTTGGTGATCAGCCCGATCAGTCGCAGCAGCGCCCAGGCGACGCACGCGCTGACCGCGCCGACCGGCAGGGCCAGGGCGGCAATGACCAGCATGCGGTTGGTCGCCGTGAAGTCGCCGAGGTGTCCTACGTCTCGGGCGGCGACACCGGCCGGATGGGTCTTCGTCACTGCGGGAGATCCTTCGCTCGTATATATCGTGTTACGACGTATTATAGTAGCGGAGGACGAGCGGCCCCACTCCGAAAGGCGCACCCCTGTGGCCCGAATCGCACCCCTGACCGACCGCGACTACGCGCGGCTGCTCACCGTGCGCACCCGGCTGCGGCAGTTCGAGCACTGGAGCGCGGCCCAGGCCGCCGCCCATGACCTGACCTCGAGCCAGCACCAGCTGCTGCTTGCCGTCCGCGGGCACGTCGGTGACGGTGGGCCGACGATCGGGGAGGCCGGCGAGTACCTGATGATCCGGCACAACACCGCGGTCGAGCTGGTCAACCGGACGCAGGAACTCGGCCTGCTCGTCCGCACCCGGGACGGGCAGGACCACCGCGTCGTCCGGCTCGCCCTGACCGCCGAAGGGCGGACGCGGCTCGCCTCGCTGACGGCAGCTCACGTCGAGGAGCTGTCCCGCCTGGGCCCGATGATCGACGCGCTCGTCGCGGCCCTGTCGCAGGACTGATCGATCCGATCGGCCCGCCCTGCGCCTCGCAGCGCGACCAGGCGATCTACCGCGGCGGTCGGTCAGCGGAGCTGAGACACTTGGTCGTGCACGTTGAGCGCGGAATCCTGGGCCGCCTGCCGTACGCGGCGATCGGTGCCGGACCGCCGATCGCGGTCTTGGCCGGTCTGTCTCCGAGAACTGGAGTCAGTGGTACTGGCTTCGTCCGATCGAGCCTGGGTCCGCTGGCGGCGTTGGCCGCGACGCATCGGGTGATTCTGCTCAATCGCCGGCCGCGCTTACCCACCGGGATGACGATGGCCGACCTGGCCGCCGAGCACGCCGAGGCGCTGCGAGCCGTGGGTACCGGGCCGGTCGATGTCCTCGGGGTGTCGACCGGGGGCAGTATCGCCCAGCAGCTCGCGGCCCAGCACCCGGACGTCGTGGGACGGTTGGCGCTGGCCAGCACCGCGTGCCGTTTGGGGCCGGCGGGCAAAGAAGTACAGGCCCGCGCCGCCGATCTCATCCGGGCCGGGTTGCCACGACAGGCCTTCGCGGTGATGGCGGCCGAACTCGTGCCGCCAGGTCGCGGTCAACGGCTGGCCCGGCTCGCCGGGTCCCTGCTCGGACCGGTGCTCGCACGCGATCGCCAGGACCTGGCGGACCTGGCCACGACGTTGGAGGCCGAGGACGACTTCGATCTGGCCGGGTGCACCGCGCCGATCCGCGCCCCCACGCTCATCGTGGCCGGCGATCGGGACCGGTTCTATCCGGTGACGCTGTTCCAGGAGACTGCTCGTCTCATCCCGAACGCGCAGCTGTCGGTGTTTCCTCGACGAGGACACGTCACGGTCCTAAGCGCTCGCAAGTGCCGAGCCTCGCTCGCCGCGTTCCTCGCGCCCCGTCAACCGGGCTGACCTGGCCGCTCACTTCAGGGCGGAGACCATCGCCTTCGCGATGGCGGTCGGAGTCGTATAGATCTTGTTGAGTACCGGGCCGGCCGGTCCGGTGATCTGAATGTCGACGCTGCCGCTCAGGACCTCGACACCGGTTGAGCTGCTGAATGCCCTGTCTCCGACCCCGCTCAGATCGACTCCCGCGAACGCCCCCTTGTCCGCGGTGAACTGCGCCTGGGCGTCGCTGGTGTTGACGGCGAGCTGGATCGGATACACCTCACCGCCGACCGTCACGTTGCAGATCGTCAGCCCGGGTAGGGACGTTCCGCTCGTGTCCGGCGTCACCGTGGTGGCCTTACCCAGCGATGCGGTGGCTGCGGCGTTGGTCAGGTCGCTGCACTTCGCTCCGTCGCCGGAGGTGGTCGGTGCCGAGTTCGGCGTGCTCGAACTGGTCACCGGCACGGCGCCGTCCGAGGTAGCACCGGGTGACGAGGTGGCACTACCGGGCGCACTCGCAGTGTTGATCTTGCTCTGGCCGTGCGTTCCCGAACCTGCGGTGGCGGCCGAGCATCCGCTCAGCAGGGCAGCCGCGAGGACCCCGGCCGCAACGGCGCAAGGCACAAGCACGCGGTGCTGTGGTAGACGGTGGTTGGTCATCTGACTCTTACTCCGATGCTGGTCGACGAGGGCGCTGCCGGTGATTGGCAGGCAATCAAGTGCCCGTAACATCTCGGTAACTCAGCGCGGCGTGCGGCTCATGACCCGTTCGGACGTCGGCTGCCAGCACACGATGAGCACAGGCCGAACAGCTCGACGGTGTGATCGACCTCGGTGTAGCCGAGCTCAGCGGCCACGGCCGACGCCCACTTCTCGACGACGCGGCCCTCGATCTCCTCCGTGCGACCGCAGGTGCGGCACACGAGGTGGTGATGATGCCCCTGGCCGGCCTCGCCGCAGTAGCGATAGGTCGTCTCACCTTCGGGGGTGTGGATGACGTCGACCAGGCCGTCGTCGACCAAGCTCTGCAGGTGCCGGTACACGGTCGACAGCCCGACCGGCGCGCCGTCGGTACGCAGAGCGGCATACACGTCCTGGGCGCTGCGAAAACCGCCGGCCGAGCGCAACGCGTCCTTGACCGCGCCGCCCTGCTTCGTGCTCCGGTGCCGGGTGCTTGCCACGCACCCAGCGTACCGGTAACGATTACCAGTTAGGCGGGTGTGCTCAGGCGTACTCCGAGACGGGCGGGCAGGCGCAGACCAGATTCCGGTCGCCGTACGCGCCGTCGATCCGCCGCACGGGCGGCCAGTACTTCGACCGCGGGTCGACGCCGGCGGGGAAGGCGGCCTCGGCGCGGGTGTACGGGTGCGACCAGTCGCCGGTGACGGACATCGCCGTGTGCGGCGCGTTCGCCAGCGGGTTGTCGTCCGCGGGCCAGTGTCCGGCCGCGACGTGGTCGATCTCGTCCTTGATCGCGATCATCGCCGCCACGAACCGGTCCAGCTCACGCAGATCCTCGGACTCGGTCGGTTCGACCATCAGCGTGCCGGCGACGGGAAAGGACATCGTCGGGGCGTGGAAGCCGTAGTCGATGAGCCGCTTGGCCACGTCCTCGACCGTCACGCCGGTGCGCTTGGTGATCTCGCGCAGGTCGAGGATGCACTCGTGCGCGACCAGCCCGTGCGCGCCGGTATAGAGCACCGGGAAGTGCGCGTCCAGTTGCCGGGCGATGTAGTTCGCCGACAGGATGGCCACGCCGGTGGCGTCGGTCAGCCCGTCACCGCCCATCATCCGGATGTAGGCCCAGGTGATCGGGAGGATCGACGCCGAGCCCCACGGCGCCGCCGCGATCGCGCCGCTGCCGGTGTCCGGCCCGGCCGCGGGCTGCAGCGGGTGGTTGGGCAGGTAGGGCGCGAGGTGCGCGCGCACGCCGATCGGACCGACGCCCGGGCCGCCACCACCGTGCGGGATGCAGAACGTCTTGTGCAGGTTCAGGTGCGAGACGTCCGCGCCGAACTGACCCGGACGGGCCAGGCCGACCATCGCGTTGAGGTTCGCGCCGTCGACGTAGACCTGCCCGCCCGCGTCGTGGACCAGAGCGCACACCTCGCCGATGTGGTCCTCGAACACGCCGTGCGTCGACGGGTAGGTGACCATCACCGCGGCCAGGACGTCCGCGTGCTCGGCGATCTTGGCGCGCAGGTCGTCAAGGTCGATCTCGCCCTGCTCGCCCCCGGTCTTGACCACCACGACGCGCAGGCCGGCCATCACCGCGCTGGCCGCGTTCGTGCCGTGCGCGCTGGCCGGGATCAGGCACACGTTGCGGTGCTGATTGCCTTGCGAGGCATGGAAGTTGTGGATCGCGAGCAGCCCGGCGAACTCGCCCTGCGAGCCGGCGTTGGGCTGCAGTGAGATGGCGTCGTAGCCGGTGATCTCGGCCAGCCACGACTGCAGGTCGGCGAACAGCCGGCTGTACCCGGCGAACTGGTCGGCCGGCGCGAACGGATGGATGTTGGCGAAGCCGGGGTTGGTGACCGGCTCCATCTCGGTGGCCGCGTTGAGCTTCATCGTGCACGAGCCGAGCGGGATCATGCCGCGGTCCAGCGCGTAGTCGCGGTCGGCCAGCGCGCGCAGGTAGCGCAGCATCGCCGTCTCCGAGTGGTGCGCGTGGAACACCGGATGGGTGAGGAAGTCGCTGGTGCGCCCGAACGCGGTCTCGATGCTGCCGCAGTCCCGGTCCAACCGCTCGAGGCCGGCGTCGATCTCCGCCTCGTCGCCGAGCATCCCGAACGCGGCCCAGACCGCTTTCACGTGCTCACGCGTCGTGACCTCATCACACGTGATGCTGACCGTGCAGTCATCGACCAGGCGGATGTTGATCCCGGCCTCGCGCGCCGCGCGCACGACGTCCAGTGCGCCACACGCACCCGGTAGGCCCACCGTCACCGTGTCGAAGATCGCCGTCGTCCGGACGTCGTGGCCACCGGCCGCGAGCCCGTTCGCGAGGATGGTGGCCAGCCGGTGCACGCGTCGCGCGATGTTCCGCAGGCCGTCCGGGCCGTGATAAACGGCGTACATCGAGGCGATGACGGCGAGCAGGACCTGGGCGGTGCAGATGTTCGAGGTCGCCTTCTCGCGGCGGATGTGCTGCTCGCGGGTCTGCAGCGCGAGCCG
>JBDTGE010000006.1:0-5280 GCA_039937575.1 Jatrophihabitantaceae bacterium | reverse complement strand
GAGGTTGTGCTTGTTGATGTACTGGACCACCCCGTCGGGCACCAGGTACCAGACCGGGTGCGCGGCCTGGACCCGGTCGCGGCAGTCGCTGGAGGAGATGGCCATCGCGGGGACGTCGAGCAGGGTCACCGAATCGGTGGGCAGGTGGGCGGCCGAGAGCTCGTAGCCCGGACGGGTCACCCCGACGAAGTGGGCCATCCGGATCGCCTGGTCGCTGTCCTTCCACGACAGGATCTGCCCGAGCGCGTCGGCCCCGGTGATAAAGAACAGTTCGGCCCCCGGGCGCTGGCCGGCGATGTCCCTGATCGTGTCGACGGTGTAGGTCGGGCCCTCGCGGTCGATGTCGACGCGGCTGACCCAGAACCGCGGGTTGGACGCGGTCGCGATCACGGCCATGAGGTAGCGGTGCTCGGCCGGACTGACCTGCCGGTCGGACTTCTGGTACGGCTCACCGGTCGGGACGAAGACGACCTCGTCCAGCTCGAACAGGGACGCGACCTCGCTCGCCGCGACCAGGTGACCGTGGTGGATGGGGTCGAACGTGCCACCCATGATCCCGACCCGCTGCGTCATGCCGGAATCCTAGTAATCCCGCGCGGAGCACCCGCGCGGACAGTCCGGCGTCGCCGCGGGACTACCAGTGCACGCCGCGCAGGATGTGCGCGAACGCCACGCTCTCGGTCGACGGCTCGTCCTCGGACTTGCGGGTGGCCCGATCGGTGCCCTTGGCCGCGTGCGAGTCGGGGACGATCTTGTAGCCGGCGTTGAGGATGACGTCCACGCCGCGCGGGGCGATCTGGTATAGCAGCTCACCGGCGTTGCCGAGCGTGGTCCCGACCTTCTTCGGCTTGCGGATCATGGCTCGGCAGATCATGTCCGCGGCCTCGGGCGGCGTCATGGTCGGGAACCGGTCGTACATCTTGGTCGGCGCGATCATCGGCGTCCGGACGAGCGGCATGTGGATGGTCGTCAGGTGCACGCCGTCGTCGATCACCTCGGACGCGATGCACCGGCTGAACGCGTCCAGCGCCGCCTTCGACGCGACGTAGGCCGAGAACCGCGGCGTGTTCGTCTGCACGCCGATCGAGCTGATGTTGATGATGTGCCCGCCCTTGCGGCCGTCCGGGCTGGCCTGGCGCATGATCGGCAGCAGCGTGAGGATCAGCCGCACGGCACCGAAGTAGTTCAGCTGCATCGTCCGCTCGTAGTCGTGGAAGCGGTCGTAGGACAGCGAGACCGAGCGGCGGATCGAGCGGCCGGCGTTGTTGACCAGCACGTCGACGCGGCCGTGCTCCTGCAGGACCTCCTTGGCCATCCGCTCGATGTCGTCCATGTCCGACAGGTCGGCGCGGTGCACGAACGCGACCCCGCCGAGGTCCTCGATCTCCGCGCAGGTCTGCTCGAGCGCCTCCAGGCCACGAGCGACCAGGATGACGCGGCCGCCGGCGGCGCCTACGCGCAGCGCGGTCGCGCGGCCGATTCCGGACGAGGCCCCGGTGATCATGACCGTCTTGCCCTTGATCGTCCGGGCCAGTGCCTTGTCCTTGCGGCGGTCGGGGCTGTACGCGCGCTCCCAGTACTCCCAGAGCGTCTGCGCGTAGCTGGCCAGCGGCGGGACGGCGATGCCGGATCCGGCCAGCGCCTGCTGCGTCTTGGTCGAGTCGAAGTGGGTCGGGTAGGTCAAGTAGGCGAACATCTCGCGCGGGATCCCCAACTCGGCCAGCGCCAGGTCGGCGATCTGCCGCGCACCCGGGAGCTTGGACACCGACGACGCGAGCCGCACTGGCAGCGCGTCCAGTACCCGCGCGTCGATGCTCAGCGCCGGGCCGGGGGCGTGGGCCGCCCTGGTCAGGACCTTGATCAACCCCGCGACCGACAGCGGCTCGGGGTCGGTCAGGTGGAACGCCTGGCCGTCCAGATCGGGCCGGTGAGCGATGTGGTCCATCGCCTTGGCCACGAAGTCGACCGGCACCAGGTTGATCTCGCCGCCGTCGATGCCGACGCCGCGCAGCCACGACGGCAGGGCGCCGCGCAACCGCTGGATCGAGCGGAAGAAGGAGTAGGGCCCGTCGATCTTGTCGATCTCGCCGGTCTCGCTGTGGCCGACGACGGCGCCCGGGCGGTACACCCGCCACGGCACGGTGCACTCGTTGCGGACGACGGCCTCGGACTCGTGCTTGGTCGCGTAGTAGGCGTTGTGCTCGACGTCCTCCGCCTCCTCGAACATGTCCTCGGTGAACGTTCCGCGGTACAGGCCGGCCGCGGCGATCGAGCTGACCTGATGGAAGTGGCCGGCGTGGATCGCCTCGGCCAGCTGGACCGCGTGCCGCGTGCCGTCGACGTTCGCGGTGTGCTGGCGGCCGGCGTCCGCGGTGAGGTCGTAGATCGCGGCCAGGTGGAAGAAGTGCTCGATCTCGCCGTCCAACGTGTTGACCTCGTCGGGGTTCACGCCGAGGCGCTCCTTGGACAGGTCGCCGATCACCGGGACGATCCGGTCGTTGTCATCGCCCAGGCGCGCTTTGAGGTCCTCCAGCTTGTCCAGCGAACTGGCGCGGCAGAGGGCGTAGATCGTCCCTTCGCGCTTGAGCAGCTCGACCAGCAGGAAGCGGCCGACGAAGCCCGTAGCGCCCGTAACGAAGTAAGCCATGAGGTCTCCCAGCTGTGAGTGGTACTGGCAGTGTCGTGCACCGATGGCCGAGATTCCACCCGGCTGCCCATCTCACACCTCGGCCGCACGTCCATGGGCGGTGGTGGGGCTAGCACGTGTACCGATACACCGGTTCGCTCCATCGCCGGACGGCCCGGGTGCCGCCAGGCTTGAGCCATGATCCAGACGCCCCGGCCGGCCAACTCCCCGACGGACGACCCCACCGGCACCCCGCCGTTCCTCACGGCCCTGTTCACCCCGCGAACGTGGAGCGAGCTGCTGTACGCACTGCTCGGCCTGCCGATCGGGGTGGCCGGCTTCGTGTTCACCGTGGTGACACTGTCGGTGAGCGGCGGGCTGATGGTGACCTTCGTCGGGCTCCCGCTCCTGGCGCTCACCGGACTGGGCTCGCGCTGGTTCGGCTTCGGCATCCGAGAGCTGGCGAACGTGCTTATCCGAGCCTGCGTCCCGGCGCCCGCTGCCTTCCAATCGCGGGCCGGCCGGCTCGGCTGGATCGGCTCGAGCCTGAAGGACGGGGCGGCCTGGCGGGCCCGGCTGTACCTGCTGCTCAAGCTACCGATGGGGATCGCCGAGTTCGTCACCGCCGTCGTGTTCTACGCCTACGGCCTCGGCGCCCTGACCTACGCGATCTGGCGTCCGTTCCTGCCCTGCAACGTCGAGGACGCGCGGGTCTGCCATCGCGGCGCGCAGCTCGGGTCGCACCACACGCTCGACAGCGTTCCCGGCATCGCGCTCACGACGGTGATCGGTCTGGTCGTCGTGCTGCTCGCACCGTGGGTGGTGCGTGCGGTGGTGTCCGTCGACCGGCTGCTCATCCGGGCACTGCTCGGTCCGACCGGGTCCTCGCTGCGAGTGGTCGAGCGGGCCCGCGGCATGCATCCGTCGGTGTTCTACGCCGGGCTGGACAGCGCGGCATGCATCGAAGCCACCGCGGTGGCTTCGTCGAGGTGCAACTGACTGTCGAACATACGTACCTATTATCTGACCAGATCGATATGATCAAGCCGGTTCCCCATATTCCACAAGCCGATTATCAAAGGCGAAGGAAGCGAGATGAAGAGCTCGGACGCGAGGAGTCAGTGACCCCGGATCCGGTCGATCCGCACGGAGACCGCGACCGAGTAGTCGGCGGCGAACTCCTCGACGCTTCCGCTCACTCGAGCCATCGCCGTCCCGTACTTGGCGGCGTAGGCGGGCGTTCTCGTGGGCGGGCGCGGTGTCCGGCGCGAGAGTCGCGTCGCCGGTGAGCACGATGATGTCGCCGCCGTGGCCGTCGCCGTCCAGGTTCAGCGCGACACGCGGGCGGCGGGCGATGTGCTTGAGCCGGAGCGCCGCCGGGCGGTTGTAGACCACGACCCGCTCGGCGCCGTCCCAGAGGAACCACACCGGGTTGGGCTGCGGCGTGCCGTCGGCTCCGGTGCTGGTCAACCAGGCGAGCTGGGAGCCGGTCAGCCGCTCGCGGACGCGCGCGCCGAACGGGCTGCCGGCTTCGGGCAAGACGTCGCTCACGATCACCAGCCTACGGCCGTCCCGAGCGACGTTCCTAGGATGGTCGGGTGCAGCCAACTGACATCGCCCACCTGATCACCCTCGGTGCGCCGACCGTGTCCCCCGACGGGCGCACGGCCGTGGTCGCGGCGACCCGCCCCGACCTGGACGAGAACGAGTACCGCAGCCAGCTGTGGTCGGTCGCGCTCGACGCCTCGAGCCCGCCGCGCCGCCTCACCCACGGCGTCCGCGACTCGGCGCCGCGCTTCTCGCCGGACGGCCGCTGGCTGGCCTTCCTGCGGGCCGAACCCGAGGGCAAGCCCCAGCTGCACGTGCTGCCCACCGCCGGCGGCGACTCCCGGGCGCTCACCGACCTGGCCGGTGGAGCGGGCGCGCCGGCCTGGTCGCCGGACTCGGCCTCGATCGCGTTCACCGCGCGCGTCCCGGAGGAGGGCCGCTACGGCCAGGACGAGAAGGTCACGCCGGACAAGGAGCCGCCGCGGCGGATCACCGGGCTGCAGTACCGGCTCGACGGGGTCGGCTTCCTGATCGACCGCCGCTCGCACGTGTTCGTGGTCGACGTCGTCGAGGCGGACGAGCCGAACCCGCCCCGCCAGGTGAGCGACGGCGACTTCGACGACGCGGACGTCACGTGGAGTCCGGACGGCACCTGGCTGGCGTTCGTCTCGGCCCGTCACGACCGGCGCGAGCACGAGCTCAACAACGACGTCTTCCTGATCCGGCCGGATGGTTCGGACCGTCGCCAGCTCACCGACACCGCGCTGATCCTCGGGCGCCCGGCGTTCACGGCGGACGGCAGCACCCTGCTCGTACAGGGTTCGGATCCGGGCCCGACCCGAACCCGCTGGTTCGCCCGCAACCCCGGCCTGTTCACCGTCGGCGTCGACGGCGGGCGCCCCGAGCGGCTCACCGACGCCGAGGCCCATCAGCTGGTCGAGACGCGGTTCGTAGTCGAGCCCACCCGCGCGCTGGTGCTGCTGGAGAACCACGGCGCGATCGACCTCGCGGCCGTACCACTGGACGGGGGCGAGCCGGCGGTCCTGGCCGGTGGCCCGCGCCAGCTCATCGGCGTCGACACGGCCGGCGACACGATCGTCGTGACG
>JBDTGE010000005.1:0-4093 GCA_039937575.1 Jatrophihabitantaceae bacterium | reverse complement strand
TGCTGCCGGTCACCTGGATCTTCGGCTACCTGCGCGCGCTGGCCCTGCTCATCGGCGCGGTCGCCGTCGCCGGGTTGGTCTTTGCCCTCGGGGCCCGGACTCGGCGGCGCACCGTGTCGTACGTGATGAGCCGGCGGATGGGGTTGAGCCCGGCGACGCATCTGCGCTCGCTGCTGATCGAACTCGGATTGGTGGTCGGCGTGGGGTGGCTGCTCGGGACGGCGGTCGGGCTGGGTGCGTACGCCGTCCTGATCGGGTCGCTCGACCTGTATCCGGCCCTGCCGCCGGGCGCCGCGTTCGGCCTGCCCGGCCCGACGCTCGCCCTGACGGCGCTGGTCGTCGCGGTCGTCGTCGGGCTCGCCGCGCTGGCGACCCATCTGGTCGCCGAACGGGCGCGACCGGCCGACATCCTGCGCCTGGAGTAGCGCATGGCAGGGTGGAGCCGGTGACCTCGCTTCGCCTCTGGGCTCCGAACTGCTCCCGCGTCCGCGTGCTGGTCGCGGGTTCGGCCGCGTCGATGACCGCCGCTGACGACGGGTGGTGGGCCGGCCCCGACCTGGCGCCCGGCACCGACTACACGTTCCTGCTCGACGACGCCGACGAGCCGGTGCCCGACCCGGCGTCGCGATGGCAGCCGGCCGGCGTGCACGGACCGAGCCGCGTGTACGACCAGAGCGCGTACCCCTGGGGCGACACGGCATGGGCCGGACGCGAACTCGGCCGCCCGGGCGCGAGCGTCGGCGACGCGGTCGTCTACGAACTGCACGTCGGCACGTTCACGCCGGGCGCGACGCTCGAATCGGCGATCGAGCGGCTCGATCACCTGGTCGGGCTGGGCGTCACGCACGTCGAGCTGCTGCCGGTGAACGCGGTCAACGGCGTGTGGAACTGGGGGTACGACGGCGTCGGATGGTACGCGGTGCACGAGCCGTACGGCGGGCCGGACGCGCTCAAGCGGTTCGTCGACGCCTGTCACGCGCGAGGTCTGGCGCTCGTGCTGGACGTCGTCTACAACCACCTCGGTCCGTCCGGGAACTACCTGCCCCGCTTCGGTCCGTACCTGAAGTCCGGACGCAACACGTGGGGCGATCTGGTCAACGTCGAGGAGCCGGCCGTGCGCTCGTTCGTCGTCGAGAACGCGCTGATGTGGCTGCGGGACTTCCACGTCGACGCGCTGCGCCTGGACGCCGTCCACGCACTGCACGACGACTCGCCGACGCACATCCTGGCCGAGCTCTCGGCCGCGGTGGACGCCTTGGCCGCGACGCTCGGACGGCCGCTCACCCTGATCGCCGAGTCCGACCTCAACGACCCCGTGATGATCACTCCGCGACCGACCGGACACGGGCTGGCGGCGCAGTGGGACGACGACGTGCACCACGCGCTGCACTCGGCGCTCACCGGCGAGAGGCAGGGTTACTACTGCGACTTCGGTCCGCTGTCGGTGCTGGCCAAGGTGCTGACCTCGGCGTTCCTGCACGACGGCACGTACTCGACGTTCCGCGGGCGGGTGCACGGCGCGCCCGTCGACCTCGCGAGCACGGCGGGGTGGCGCTTCGTGGCCTGCCTGCAGAACCACGATCAGGTCGGCAACCGGGCCGTCGGCGATCGGCTGCCCGAGATCACCTCGTCCGGCCTGCTGCGGGTCGGCGCGGTGCTGCTGCTGACCTCGCCGTTCACGCCGATGCTCTGGATGGGCGAGGAGTGGGCCGCCTCGACCCGGTGGCCGTTCTTCACCTCGCACCCGGAGCCCGAGCTGGGGCGCGCGACCGGCGAGGGCCGGCTGGCCGAGTTCGGCGACCACGGGTGGGACGTCAGCCAGATGATCGATCCGCAGGACCCGGCGGCCTACCGCGGCGCGATCCTCGACTGGGACGAGCTGGCCGGGCCGGCGCACCGGTCGATGCTCGAGCTGTACCGGGCGTTGATCGCGCTGCGCGCCGCGGAGCCCGACCTGCGCGACGGCGACCTCACCGCGGTGCAGGTCGAGTACGACGAGGACGAACGGTGGATCCTCGTGCACCGTGGCTCGTTCGTCGCGGTGGCCAACCTGTCGGCCGAGTCGCGGACCGTTGCGGTGCAGGCGTCCGGCGTGGTCCTGGCCACGGGGGCGGTCGAGCTGGGCGACGCGACGGCGATCATCGCGCCCGAGTCAGCCGCCGTGCTCCGGTGCGGCCGGTCTGCCGTCCAACCTCCAGCGGCAGTCGGCCCTCACCGGGCCGACCTCAGGTGACGTCCTGTCGGCGGATCCAGACCTCCTGCACCAACAGCTTGATCGCGGCTGCGGTGGGCAGCGCCAGCAGCGCACCGACGATCCCGCCGAGCGACCCGCCGAGAAGCACCGCGACGATCGTCATGATCTCCGGGACGTCGACCGAGGACCGCATAACCCTCGGGTAGATCACGTACCCCTCGAGCGGTTCGTAGATCAGGTAGAAGATCAGGCAGGCGATGCCCACGTGCAGGGACGTGGCCAGGCCGATGATCGTCACCAGCGCGGCGCCGGTGATCGACCCGACGAGCGGCACCAGATCGAGCAGCGCGACCAGCAGCGCGAGCGGTAGCGCGTACTGCCCGAGCCCGACACTGAACAGCAGGATCAACGTCACCGTGCCGGCGAGCAGCGCGACCAGCACGGCGCCGATCACGTAACCGCCGACCCGCCGCAGGATCTCATCGCCCAGGTAGGCGACCCGGGTCCGGCGCGAGGATGGCGCGAGTGCGTACGCGGCGCGTTTGAGCTGCGGCAGCGAGGCGAGGAAGTACACAGTCATCACGATGATGATCACCGTGTTGGCAATCGCTCCGAGCACGGTCAGGCCGAGGCCGAACGCGCCACCGGCCGACTTCTGCAGGAGGTCCGGGTTGTTCAACCGCTTCTGCAGGGCATCCAGGAAGTGGTAGCGCTGATCGAGGTGGTCGATCCACTTGTGCTGGCGCAGGTCGCGGATCAGGTGCGGGGCGTCGTCGACGAACGTCGTGACCTGGTGACCGACCGCTCCGATGAGTAGCACCAAGACCAGGGCGAATATGCCCAGGACGGTCGCGGACACGATCAGCACGGCCCACGGGCGACGGACGCCGCGCCGGATCAGCCGCTCGACGACCGGGTTGAGACCGACCGCCAGGAACGCCGACACCAGGATGAGGACGAGCACCGCCTGGACATCGCGCACCGCGAGCGCGAACAGTACGGCGACCAGCACGCCGAGCGCGCCGACGAACCCGCGGTAGAACGAGGACTGGCGCGACACCGGCGGGCCCGGCACGCCGTACAGGTTCGCCTCGTCGACGTCCTCGCCCACCGGCTCGAACAAGGACTGGGTGAGCTTGGCCGCGGTCGACGGCGCAGCGGCGTCGCCCGATTCAGGCATCGATGGTCCTCACCGGCTCATCGTGCCCGAGGTCGTTGCCGAAAGCAGCCGCGACAGGCCGCTTTCAGCTCGCGCCGACACGACGCGCGGGACGGCCCGCCGGACCGACCGGCAACCGGCGATTGCCTCACGGGCGGGGCTCGACGTCGATCACGCGTCCCGGGAACTGCTCGGGCGCCGGCCCGAATGCGTGGCGCGCGGCCATGACGGCGGCCCGGGCCAGCGCCGCGTTCCCCGCCGCACCGATACCCGCCCCGATCCCGAGTGGCAACGCCCGCCCGATCAGCAGCGCACCCTGTCGCGCGCCGAAGCGGGTCAGCAGCAGGTGCCCGAGCCGCGAATTGATGCCGGCGATCTTGCCCTTGTCGTCCGGACGGTTGATCACCTGGGCCCAGTGCCGGCCCGCACCCTCGGCGCCCTCGATCGCCGCCGCGCCCTCGCCGCCGACCAGCACGCCGAGCACCAGGGCCCGGCGCACGTCCGGGTTGCTCACCGGGACCCCGTGCAGTTCGGCCAGCGCCAGGACGTACATCGCGGTAGCGGACACGAACGCGGTGATCTCGGCGGCACCGGCCGCGATCGAGGCCGCGGTTCCGACCCCGGGAATGGCGGCCGCGCCGCCGGACGCCGCACCGATGCCCACGGCCGCGGCCGTGTACCGCCGCTCCAGCTGCTCGATCACCATCGCCGGCGATGCGTGCGGCTGCCGCGACTTGACC
>JBDTGE010000004.1:0-4423 GCA_039937575.1 Jatrophihabitantaceae bacterium | reverse complement strand
CGCGCCCGTTGTCACCTGGTGGTACTCCGAGACGCCGACGGTGATCGCGAACGACCCGCTCGGGGTGTTCGCCGAGCGGCGGATCACCAACGTCATCCGCGACGCCGATCCGGCCGCGGCCCTGAAGCAGCGGGCGATCGACTACGCGCCGGGCGACACCGACCTGACGTGGACCGTGATCACGCCGTGGCGGGCGGCCCTCGCGTCCGCGTTCGACGCCGTCCAGGCGAGCGCCAGTTCGGTTGTGGTGAAGGGCAACCCGGTCGACCCGTCGGCCCAGCTGCTGGCCGGGTGGCTGTCCAGCCGCCTGGGCATCTACGTCCCGGTCGAGAAGGCCGAGGGCAAGTACATCTCCTCGGTCGAGCTGCAGTTCGGCGACGAGCGCCAGGTGACGCTGCGCAACGACGGTTACAAGCTGATCATGAGCCGGGCCGGGCAGATGGACACGATCGCGCCCTTCCCCAACCGCAGCACCGGCGACGTCCTGGCCGAGGAGTTGCGCCGGCTCGACGCGGACCAGCCGTACTCGCAGGCCCTGGGCGCCGTCACCGGCCACAGCGACCTGAGCAGCCGGCCGGCGAGCCGCACCCACATCTGGAACGACCCGGCGCTGGCCGCACGGGAAGGCTGAGCCGGCATGGGAGCCCAGCCGCAGACCGTCGTCGAGGAGTCGGCCGACGCTCTGGCGGCAAGCATTGCGGCCCGGCTGATCGCCGCGCTGACCGCGGCGTTGAGCGTTCGCCCGGTCGCTCATCTCGTCCTCACCGGCGGCGGCATCCTCGAGCAGGTGATGCGCGCCGTCGTTGACTCGCCGGCGCGCGACTCGCTCGACTGGTCCCGGATGCACATCTGGTGGGGCGACGAACGGTTCGTCCCGTCCGACTCGGACGACCGCAACGACAAGGCCGCGTTCGCGGCGTTCCTCGGCGCGCTACCGCTGGACCCCGCGCTGGTGCACCGGATGCCTGCGTCCGGCGGCGAGTGGGGTGAGGACGTCGACGCCGCCGCTGCGGCCTACGCCGCGGAACTAGCAGCCGCGGCCGAAGACGGTGACCTGCCGCGCTTCGACGTGCTCCTGCTGGGCCTGGGGCCGGACGGGCACTGCGCGTCGTTGTTCCCGGATTCGCCGGGCGTCCACGAGGAGCTCCTATCGGTGATCGGGGTACACGACTCCCCCAAGCCGCCGCCGCTGCGGATGTCGCTGACCTTCCGCACCCTCGACGCCGCGAGCGAGCTCTGGCTGATCGCGTCCGGCCCGGGCAAGGCGCAGGCGGTCGCGCGGGCCCTGGGCGGCGCGTCCAAGTTCGAGGTGCCCTCGGCCGGGCCGCGCGGGCGCGAGCACACGCTCTGGCTCATCGATCGCGACGCCGCGAGCGAACTTCCCGCGCCCTGATCCGAGCTCAGGATTCGCCGCGCCGGGCCTTGAGCTTCTGCAGGGCCTCGGCCAGGATCGCTGCACCGTCCTCGTCCGAGCGCCGCTCCTTCACGTAGGCCAGGTGCGTCTTGTACGGCTCGTTGCGGGGCGCGTTCGGCGGCGCCGCCGACTCACGGCCGGCCGGGAACCCGCAGCGGGGGCAGTCCCAGGTGTCCGGGAGCGGCGCGTCGAGAGCGAAGGCCGGACGGACCTCGTGGCCGTTGGCGCAGAAGAAGGAGACGATCTGACGCGGTGCGGACTCACCGCGCTCGCGCTCACCCATCGGTCCGGCACCCACTCGGCTGCCTCGTATGGCACTGCCACCCGCCACGCGTGTCTCCCCAGTTCTGTCGTTGTCGTCCGGCCGCGTCAGCCGGAGGTGTTACGTGTTCTTGTACAGCAGCCCGAGCCCGACGATGCAGATCGCCCAGACCAGGCCGGCGATGACGGTCAACCGGTCGAGGTTGCGCTCGACGACCGACGAGCCGGAGAGGTTGGAGTAGAACGAGCCGCCGAGCATGGACGACAGACCGCCGCCCTTACCGCGGTGCAGCAGCACGAGCACGATCAGTAGCAGGCTCGTGGCGACCAGCACGATCGACAGGGTCAAGATCATCTCTATTGGCACCTTACTGGGGCGTTCGGATCGTTGGCCTAACTCTGACAGCCTACCCGCCGACTACGCCGATCCCGCCCCTGCTCCCGCCGCCACGCAGATCAGCGCGAACTCCGCGCCGTCCAGGCTCGCGCCACCGACGAGGGCGCCGTCGATGTCCGGCTGGGCCAGGATCTCAGCCGCGTTGGCTGCCTTCACCGAACCGCCGTACAGGACGCGGACGCCGGCGGCGAGGGACGGCGAGTACAGCTCGCCGAGCTTGCCTCGGATGGCTTGGCCGACCTCCTGCGCGTCCGCCGGGGTCGCGACCTTCCCGGTGCCGATCGCCCACACCGGCTCGTAGGCTACGACGATCGTCTCGGCCTGCTCGGGCGGCAGGTTCGCGAACGCGCCCTCGATCTGGGCCGAGCAGTGCTGCAGGTGGCCGCCCTCGTCGCGGACCTGCTCCGACTCGCCGACGCAGACGATCGGCGTGAGGCCGTGGCGGTAGGCGGCGAGGATCTTGGCGTTGACCGTGGTGTCGTCCTCACCGTGGTACTCGCGCCGCTCGGAGTGCCCGACCAGGACGAACGTGCAGCCGAGCTTGGCCAGCATCGGGCCGCTGATGTCGCCGGTGTACGCCCCGCTGTCGTGCGGTGAGAGGTCCTGCGCGCCGTAGGTCAGCACCAGCCGGTCGCCGTCGACGAGGGTCTGCACGCTGCGGATGTCGACGAAGGGCGGGATGACGGTGACGTCGACCGTGGCGTAGTGCTCCTCCTTGAGACTGAACGCGATCTTCTGCGTCAGCGCGATCGCCTCGAGGTGGTTCAGGTTCATCTTCCAGTTGCCGGCGATCAGGGGCCGACGGGAGCTGGCCACCGGCGCACTGCGATCGGCGCGCGACATCAAAGCTCATCCAGGACGGCGACACCGGGGAGCGTCTTGCCCTCGAGGTACTCCAGCGACGCGCCGCCGCCGGTCGAGATGTGGCCGAACGCGTTCACGTCCAGGCCGAGCGCGCGCACCGCGGCGGCCGAGTCGCCGCCCCCCACCACCGACAGGCCGTCGACCGCGGCCACGGCCTCGGCCACGCCCTTCGTGCCGGCCGCGAACGGGGCGAGTTCGAAGACACCCATCGGCCCGTTCCAGAACACCGTCCGGGCCGTGGCCAGTACCGCGGCGAACCGGCGGACCGAGTCGGGGCCGATGTCCAGGCCCTTGGTCCCGGCCGGGATCGCGTCGGCCGCGACGGTCTGGGTGCTTGCGTCGTCGCTGAACTCGGTCGACACCACGATGTCCGTCGGCAGCACGAGTTTTTCGGCGTTCTCGCGCAGGAACCCCTTGCAGGTCTCGATCTGGTCCGCCTCGAGTAGCGAGTCGCCGACCTCGTGACCCTGCGCGGCCAGGAAGGTGAAGCACATCCCGCCACCGATCAACAGCTGGTCGACCTTGGGCAGCAGCGCCGCGATGACCGCCAGCTTGTCGCTGACCTTCGAGCCGCCGAGAACCACCGCGTACGGACGAGGCGCATCGCCGGTCAGCCGTTCGAGTACCTGCAGCTCGTCGCGGACCAGGTCACCGGTGTAGTGCGGCAGCAGCCGCGCGACGTCATAGACCGAGGCGTGCTTGCGGTGCACGGCCCCGAACGCGTCCTCGACGAACGCTCCGCCGTCGTCCTCACCGCCGGTCAGCAGGGCCAGGCTGGTGGCGAACGCCAGCCGCTCGGCGTCGTCCTTGCTCGTCTCGCCGGCGTTGAACCGGACGTTCTCGAGCAGCAGGATTTCGCCGTCCTCGAGGGCGCCGGCGAGCAGCCGGGCGCTCTCGCCCACCGTGTCCAACGCGAACTCGACCGGGCGGCCGAGCAGCTGGGCCAGGCGGCCGGCGACCGGACGCAGCGAGTACGCCGGGTCCGGTTCGCCCTTGGGCCGGCCGAGGTGCGCGGCGACGATCACCCGCGCGCCGTGATCGAGCAGCTTGGTCAGGACCGGCAGGGAGGCGCGGATGCGGCCGTCGTCGGCGACGAGCGCGTCCTTGAGCGGCACGTTCAGGTCGGAGCGGACGAGGATCCGACGCCCCTTGACGTCGTGCTTGATCAGGTCGTCGACGGTGCGCATCCCGGCGCCGCCTACAGCGAAGCGCCGACGAGCTGCACCAGGTCGGACAGCCCGGACGCCAGCAGCCGTGCGCTCTCGCCGACGGTGTCCAGCGCGAACTCGACCGGCCGCCCGAGCAGTTGCGCGAGCCGGTCGGCCACCGGCCGCAGCGAGTAGGCCGCGTCCGGAGCGCCCTTCGGCCGGCCCAGGTGGGCCGCGACGATGACCCGGGCGCCGTGATCGAGCAGTTTGGTGAGCACGGGCAGCGACGCGCGGATCCGACCGTCGTCGGCCACCGCCGAGCCGGCGAGCGGCACGTTC
>JBDTGE010000003.1:0-5816 GCA_039937575.1 Jatrophihabitantaceae bacterium | reverse complement strand
TCCAGCAACGCCTGCGCCGCCTGACCCTCGGCGTCGGGCACGTGACCGTGCGGGGCGAGCCCGACGTGGCAGTGGGCGTCGACGAAGCCGGGCAAAACCCAGCCGCCGCTCGCGATCGTCCGGGCCTCGGCGACCGGCCGGCTGAACGTCAGCCGGCCGTCGATCACCCAGGCGTCCCGCTCGCTCTCATCGGGCAGGAAGATCCCACGCACGTGCAGCATCATGCGTGCACGCTACCGATGCGGCGACGGCAGTCGGGGTCGGTGCAGCGTCACGAATCCTCGAATCATCGCGGCCCGTCCCAGGCAGCCGTCACCGCGTCCCGGGCATCGGCCAACAACTGCGGGAGCACCCGGGTCCGCCCGACGACCGGCATGAAGTTGGTGTCACCACCCCACCTGGGCACCACGTGTTGGTGCAGATGGCCGGCGATTCCTGCTCCCGCGACGACACCCTGATTGATGCCGATGTTGAAACCGTGCGGGCTCATGGCAACCCGCAATGCGGACATCGCAAACTGCGTGAACTCGCCGAGTTCGGTCGTTTCGGCCCGGGTCAGCTCCGGGTAGTCGGCGACGTGCCGGTACGGGACGGTCATCAGGTGCCCCGAGTTGTACGGATACAGGTTGAGCACCGCGTACACGAACTCGCCGCGCGCGATGATCAGCCCGTCCTCGTCGCTTCGGGTCGGCGCGACGCAGAACGGACACCCGTCCCCCGGCCCGTCGTGCTCGGGCTTGTTCTCGCCCTTGACGTAGACCAGCCGGTGGGGTGTCCAGAGCCGCTCGAATCCGTCCGGGTCGCCGGCGAACTTCGCGCCGTCCTCAACCACGCCGATCCAATGTCCCCGCCCCGCCCCGGCCCGGCATCAGAAGTCGGTGGCGGTCGGCGAGGCGTTGCTGCGGCTCGCGGCGGTGCGCACGATCTCGGCGATCGCCTGCTCGATCGCGATGCCGTTTCGCTGCTCGCCGTCGCGGTACCGGAAGCTCACGGCGCCGGCCTCGACGTCCTGGGCGCCGGCGATCAGCATGAACGGCACCTTGGACTTCTGGGCGGTGCGGATCTTCTTCTGCATGCGGTCGTCCGACGTGTCGACCTCGACCCGAATCCCCCGCGCACGAAGGCTCTTCGCGACCTCGGCGAGGTAGTCGTTCTGCTCGGCACTGATCGGGATGCCGATGACCTGCACCGGGGACAGCCAGGTCGGGAACGCGCCGGCGTAGTGCTCGGTCAGCACCCCGATGAACCGCTCGACCGAGCCGAACTTGGCCGAGTGGATCATCACCGGCTGCTGGCGGCTGCCGTCGGCGGCCTGGTACTCCAGCTCGAACCGCGCCGGCTGGTTGAAGTCGAGCTGGACGGTCGACATCTGCCAGGTGCGCCCGATCGCGTCCCGGGCCTGGACCGAGATCTTCGGGCCGTAGTAGGCGGCGCCGCCCGGATCGGGCACGAGCTCCAGGCCCGAGGCGATCGCGACATCCTCGAGCGTCTTGGTCGCGACCGCCCACTCCTCGTCGCTGCCGATGAACTTGTCCGAGCTCGGGTCACGGGTGGACAGCTCGAGATAGAAGTCGTCCAGGCCGAAGTCGCGCAGCAGCCCGAGGACGAACTCCAGCAGCTTCTTGATCTCGGCCGGCGCCTGCTCGGACGTGCAGTAGCTGTGCGAGTCGTCCATGGTCAGGCCGCGCACGCGGGTCAGGCCGTGAACCACGCCGGACTGCTCGAAGCGGTACACGGCGCCGAGCTCGAACAGCCGCAGCGGCAGCTCACGGTAGGAGCGCCCGCGCGCCCGGTAGATCAGGTTGTGCATCGGGCAGTTCATCGCCTTGAGCCGGTACTCGGCGTTCTCGAGCTCCATCGGCGGGAACATCGTGTCGGCGTAGTACGGCAGGTGGCCCGACGTGTAGAACAACCCGTCCTTGCTGATGTGCGGGGTGCTGACGAAGTCGAACCCCTCGTCGAGGTGCCGCTGGCGCACGTAGTTCTCCAGCTCGCGCCGCAGGATGCCGCCCTTGGGGTGGAACACGGGCAGCCCGGAGCCCAGCTCGTCCGGGAAGCTGAACAGGTCCAGCTCGCTGCCGAGCTTGCGGTGGTCGCGCTTGGCCGCCTCCTCGAGCCGGACCAGGTAGGCCTTGAGGTCATCGCGAGTGGCCCACGCAGTGCCGTAGATGCGCTGCAGCTGCGGGTTCTTCTCGCTACCGCGCCAGTACGCCGCCGCCGTGCGCATCAGCTTGAACGCGGCGATGCGGCGAGTCGTCGGCAGGTGCGGTCCCCGGCACAGGTCGGTCCAGACCAGATCGCCGGACTTGGCGTCGAGGTTGTCGTACATGGTGAGGCCACCAGCGCCGACCTCGGTCGCTTCCTCCCCGGTCGCGGTCGACTTCAGGCCGATGAGTTCGAGCTTGAACCTCTCGTCCTCGAGTTCGGTGCGCGCGTCGTCGTCGTCGATCCCGCGGCGCGAGAACCGCTGGCCCGCCTTGATGATCTCGGCCATCTTCTTCTCGATGACGACGAGGTCGTCCGGGGTGAACGGCCGCGTGGGCAGGAAGTCGGAGTAGAAGCCGTCCTCGATCGGCGGACCGATGCCGAGCAGGGTTCCCGGGAACAGGTCCTGCACGGCCTGGGCCATGACGTGCGCCGCCGAGTGCCGGAGCACGGCCAGCCCGTCCGGCGAGGCCGCGGTGACCGGCTCGACGTCGGCGTCCTGGGCCGGGCTCCAGGCCAGGTCCTTCAGCGCGCCCTCGGCGTCGCGGACGACGATCGGGGCACCGGGCGCGTTCAGGTCAAGGCCGACCTCACGCAGCGCGTCGGCCGCCGTCGTCCCGGCCGCGACCCGGACGGTCGGGGCGGGAACGGTGGGCGGGGCGCTGGCGGGCACGGGACCTCCTGGTAGCGGTGCGACCGGCTGGCCGCAGCATTGGATCAGAATGGATCGACGAAGAGAATGCTAGTGCGGCACGTTGATCGGTCCGACCGCATATCCGTCGCGCCCGGTTCGGCGCCGTGACCTGAGGAGAAGCCCGTGGCTCACCTGTTCGAGTACGAGGGCAAGCGGCCCACCATTGCCGCAGGCGCGTTCATCGCCGCGACGGCCACGCTGATCGGCGACGTGACCGTCGAGGCGGGCGCGTCGATCTGGTACGGCGCCGTGCTGCGCGGCGACGAGGGCCCGATCATCGTCCGCGAGAACGCCAACGTGCAGGACGGTTCGGTGCTGCACTGCCCGCCGACCGTCACCACCGAGATCGGCCGCGGTGCGACCGTGGCCCACCAGTGCGTCGTGCACGGGGCGGTGCTCGAGGATGAGGCGCTCGTCGGCAACGGCTGCGTGGTCCTGGACGGCGCGCGGATCGGCGCGGGCTCGCTCATCGCCGCCCTCTCGCTCGTCCAGCCCGGCGCGGTGATCCCGCCCGGCGTGCTCGCCGCGGGCGCCCCGGCCGTGGTCAAGCGGGCGATCGCCGGAACGCCGGCCGAGATGTGGGTCAAGATGAACCCGACCTACTACCCCCAGCTGGCGCAGCGGCACGTAGCCGGAGTCCGCGCCATCAGCTGACCGGCAGGCGGTCGTCGGTCCCCGGATCGGCGACGCCGTCGAAGAAGCGGTCCAGCACGCTCGCGAACGCGGCCCGGTCCGGCTCGGCCCGATGGAACAACGTCATCGACGAGTGCAGCTTCTGCGCGTCGACCGCGCCGAGGATCCTGGTGGCGCTCGCGTCCGCGGATTCGGCGAGGATCGTGGCGCACTCGATCAGTCGCGGCCCGAGCACCGGATGAGCCAGGTAGGCGCGCGCCTCGGCCAGGCAGGTGACCGCGTACCGCCGCGAGGTCGCGCTCCGGCCCAAGCCCTGGACCTGCGGGAAGACGAACCATATCCAGTGGCTGTGCTTGCGCCCGTCACGCAGCTCGGCCAGCGCCCGCTCGTAGGTGCCGCGCTCGGCCTGGGCCGTCACGAAGCGCTCGAGGTCGTAGGGGTCTCCCGGCGCGGTCACGATGTCCCTCGGGCCCGCCAGCGCGCGAGGTCCTCGGGCGAGTCGAGGTCGTCGGCCGAGCCGGGGACCGCGACCTCGTCGACCAACTCCGGCCGCGAGGCGAGCAGGGCCCGAGCCCCCTCGTCCGGGCCGGCCAGCGACAGGGCCTCGCGCCACAGCGCGGGCTCCATGACCGTCGGGTGACCGCGCCGCCCAGCGTAGGAGCCGAGTGCGATCCGGCCCGGCCGCCACGCGGCGACGACGGCCCGCACGGCGACGGCGGACACGCCCGGTAGATCGACAAGCAGCACCGCCAGTGCGTCGGCGTCCGGCGCCGCCTCGACGGCCAGCGCGAGCGAGGAACGCATGCCGCGCCCGGGTTCGGGGTTGATCACCCGCCGCGCACCGATCACCGGCACGTCGGCGCGGGTCACGGCCAGCACCGACGAGCAGCCGGCGGCCGACAGCACGGACACCGCGCGGTCGATCAGGCGCGAACCGTCGAGGACCAACGCCGCCTTCGGCGCGCCCATCCGCGTGCCGGAACCCGCAGCCAGCACCACTCCCATGACGTGCGACATGCCTCGAACACTATGCGCGCCGCCGAAAAACAGACCATGCTCGGACGATGCAGCCACGCACCTTCAGCTCCCCGACCGACGTCGCCGACGCCCTCGACTCGGCGGGTTACCTGCCCGATGTCGGGGTCGCGACCGCCGCCTACCTGGCGATCAAGATGGGTCGCCCGCTGTTCCTCGAGGGCGATCCGGGCGTCGGCAAGACCGCGCTCGCCCAGGCGTTGAGCGACATCACCGGGTCGCAGCTGGTCCGCCTGCAGTGCTACGAGGGCATCGACGCCAGCCAGGCCCTGTACGACTGGGACTTCCCCCGCCAGATCCTGCACCTGCGGGCGGCCGGCGAGTCCGCCGACACGACCGCGCTCGAGGCCTCCCTGTACGACCGCCGCTTCCTGGTCGCCCGGCCGATCCTGCAGGCGATCGAGAACAGCCCGTCCGTCCTGCTGGTCGACGAGATCGACCGCGCCGACGACGAGTTCGAGGCGTTCCTGCTCGAGGTGCTGGCCGAGAACGCCGTCACCATCCCGGAGCTCGGGACGATCCGCGCCGCGACGCCGCCGCTGGTCGTCCTCACCTCCAACCGAACCCGGGAGGTCCACGACGCGCTCAAGCGCCGGTGCCTGTACCACTGGGTCGCCCACCCCGACTTCGCCCGCGAGGTCCAGATCGTGCGCCGGCACATCCCGGAGGCGAGCGAGAAGCTGGCCCGCGACGTGTCGGCCGTCGTCGGAACGTTGCGCGAGGCCGACCTGCTCAAGCCCCCGGGCGTGGCGGAGACGATCGACTGGACGCGCGCGCTGCACGTGCTGGGGGCCGAGCGACTCGATCGTGAGAACGCGACGGCGACGCTGGGCGCCGCGATCAAGTACCACGAGGACCAGCTCCGCGTTCGGCGCGACCTGCTACCCGACCTGCTCGAGAGACTGGGATGAGCGCTCCGGTCGAGACGCTGACCGGGTTCGCGCGGGCGCTGCGGGCGGCCGGCGTGGCGGCCGATCGGCACCGGCTGACGACCGGCATCACCGCGCTGACCTTCGTCGATCCGCACGACACCAGCGAGGTCTACTGGGCCACCCGGCTCTCGCTGTGCTCGGAGCCCGACGACCTGCCCAAGTTCGACGCGCTGTTCCAGGCCTGGTTCGGCAGCGAGCGTCCACGGGTGCCCGCGCCGGCGACGCTGAGCCCGCAGCCCCAGGCCGCCGCCGTCCGCCCGCTGGTCACCGAACTGACCGGCGCGCAGGACGAGCCGGACGAGGACGAGCTGCGCACG
>JBDTGE010000002.1:0-3513 GCA_039937575.1 Jatrophihabitantaceae bacterium | reverse complement strand
TTCCGGGGTAGCGATCGGCCGGGTCGTGCAGAGCCGTTCGGTCCGGGCGGCGCACGGTCGCGCTGACCAGCCAGCCACCCCGCGCCCACTCCTGCGCCAGGCCAGGCCGAGACCGCGAGATGCCCCGATCAGCAGCGCCCGCCGCTGGATGATCATTGAGCTGCGGCCAGGACTGCGAACACGTCGATCAGGTCGTACGCGGACGGGAAGTCGGGCGCGAGGAAACCTAGAGTGAGCGGTGCCCTCAGTTCGACGCCGGGGATGGCGCGGGCCCGCTGGGTCATATGCGGTCGCAAGACATCGACCTCGAGGTCCACGGCGCCGTCGATCTTCAGTGGCGAGAGCCGTGACTGCTGGTCCAGAGCGGTGGCCGCTGCGGCTTCGATCCGGGCGCACGCCTCGCCGGGGTGAAGTCCTTCGGCGGCCCGGGTCGCCCGGGCCCACTTCACGGTGACGGTGGCGATGCCGGGCACGACTGCTTCGGCCTCTGATGCGAGGGTGTCGTCACCCGTCGCCAGTATTGTGACCGCGTCGAAGTGGGCGGCCAGCGCTGCGTTCAAACCGACTTCTCCGAGTTCGACGCCGTTGCACCGGACGGCGGCGATGGTGCCACCACTGACGGTGTGGGCCAGGACCGAGCCCGGCGTGCCCGCCTTGCCGTGGTAGCCGACCAGACAGACCGCGTCCACGTCTGTATCGATGCCGGTGAGCATGCCGTGTACCCGTGGCTCTCCCCGCACCAGCGTCGCCCGCCGGTCGAGGCGGTCCGGCAGGATGTTGCGGTACGCCGCGTGCGCGTCGACGACGACGACGGACGCGTCCGGCACGCAGCTCAGCAGCCCCCGCACGGTGGCACTGGCCTCGTCGGTCATCAACGCCCGGTTGCGCTCGTACTCCGCGTTGCCGGGGCTGATGTCGGCCGGCGAGACAACACCGGCAACGCCCTCCATGTCCACCGACACGAGCACCCGCATGTCACTCCTCAACCTCGGCTCCTACCCGCATCGCTTTTCCTCTGACCATACGCAGCGCGAGGACGGGCGAGCCCGCTGCTGACCTACCGTGGCTGAGCGCGGTTCAGGGCGCCGGGTTGACCCGCCGGTCCTGACCGGCAGCCGCGAGCGCGTCCGCCGGGAATGGTGGGGGAGTGCCGCCCTTGGCCGGGCAGAACGCGTGGTGATCGCACCAGTCGCACAGCCGGCTCGGGTTGGGCCGGAAGTCCCCGGTCTGGGTGGCCCGCTCGATCGCCGCCCAGATGGCCTTGAGGGTGCGCTCGAACTTGACCAGCTCATCGGCGTCGGGCGTGTAGCTGAGCGTGTCCGTGTCGGCCAGGTACATCAGCCGGAGCTGGCGCGGCACGATGCCGCGGGTGCGCCACAGCACGAGCGCGTAGAACTTCATCTGGAACAGCGCCTTGCCCTCGAACGCCTCGCGCGGCGTCGACCCGGTCTTGTAGTCGATGACCCGCAGGTCGCCGGCCGGCGAGACGTCCAGCCGGTCGACGTAACCGCGCAGCCGCAGCCCGTCGATGACCACCTCGACCAGCTCCTCACGGGCCGCCGGCTCTAGACGGCTCGGGTCCTCCAGCGCGAAGTAGTTGTCGAGCAGGTCGGCGGCCGACGTCAGCCAACCGGACAGATCGCTGCCGTCGGCGTCCTCGGCGAACAGCGTGGCCACCTCCGGTTCCTCGGCGAGGACCCGCTGCCACGCCGCCGGCACCATCGACCGCGCGGCGGCCAGGGTCCGTGCCGCCGCAGGCCGGTCGAAGAGCTCCTCGAGCACCGCGTGCACGACGGTGCCTCGGGTCGCTGCACGCGAGGGTGCCTCGGGCAACCGGTCGATGGTGCGGAAGCGGTACAGCAGTGGGCAGGTCTTGAAGTCGGCCGCCCGGGACGGCGACAGCGAGCCCCGCACGGCCACCGGGAGTTCCACATCGGTCATGGCACCGACCATAGGTGGCCCGTCCGACAGTTCCGGCGTCACAGGAAGTGGATCCGTCCCAGCGGCCAGATGATGACGAACGCGCGCCCGATCACCGTGGAGTCCGGCACCGGGCCGAACATGCGACTGTCGCTCGAGTCGCACCGGTTGTCGCCCATGACGAACACGTCACCCAGCGGCACCGGGCCGTACGTCTTGCCGCCTGCCAGCGTCCCCGTACCCGAGCTGCCGGGCGGACAGGCCGAGTTGGTGTAGGACTCCTGCAGCATAAGACCGTTCACGAAGAGCTTGCCGCCGGTCACCCTGATCTTGTCGCCCGGTAGCCCGACAACCCGCTTGATCAACGTCTTGTCCGGCACGGCCCACGTGAGCGGACGGTGGAAGACAACGACGTCGCCACGGTGGATGTCGTGCATCCGGTACGAGAGCTTGTCGACCAGGACGTGGTCGTTGTTGCAGCCCGAACAACCGTGCAGCGTCGGCTCCATCGAGGCCGACGGGATGAAGTACGGCGCAACGACGTACACCCGCAGCAGCGCCGCGGCGAGCACGAGGACGGTCAGAACGATCCCGGTGCGCACGAACCGGCGCAGGACCCGCCGGCCCTTCGGCGCGCCGCCCGGGCTGGCCCGCTTCCCGGCGGTCGGCGGCGCGTCCTCACCCGGCTGGTGCTCGCCGGTCGCGATCGCCGGGGTGACCCGGTCGGGTGCGGCGCTCGGTTCGTCGGTGCTCGGTTCGTCGGTGCGCAGCGGAGCGCCGGCGTACGGCCGCGGACGTGGCCGTGGACCCGCGGGCTGAACCTCGACCACGGGGGGCGCCGTCGACGGGGGCCGGCCGGCGTCGACGTCCGGTACCTCGCTCGCGTCCGGCTCGGCTACCTCGCTCGCGGCCGGCGGCTCGCGCACCTCGCTTGCCGCCTGCGGCTCGGCCACCTGGCGCGCGGCTTGCGGCGCGGACGCCTGCGCGAACAGCCAGCGCGCGGTCCGGCGTAGGCGCCCGACCGGCCGCGCATCCGGTGCCTCGTCGGACTTGACGGCCAGCGGTCTCGAGCGCGGGCCGGGCAGCACTGCGTGGCGTGGCGGCTCCTTCTCCGGGCGGGTCCGCAGCTCGGGTTCGTCCTCCACCGGCAAACGGTAACCCGTGCTCGTGGTCGGCGCCCCGTAGCATCGACCTGTGAACCGAAATCGGCCGCAGCTGCGCCCGCCCCGCATGCTCGGGGTGGGCCGGTTCTTCGGTGTGCCGATCTACTTCGCGCCGTCCTGGCTGATCATCGCCGTCCTGCTGACCGTCTACTACGAGCCGGTGGTCTTCAACGCCGTCCCCACGGCGAGCGCCAGTTCGGCCTATCTGGTCGCGTCGCTGTACGCGGTCCTGTTCGCACTGTGCGTGCTGGCCCACGAGCTCGGACACACGGCGGTCGCCCTACTGCTCCACCTGCCCGTCCGGCGGGTCGTGATCTTCCTGCTCGGCGGCGTCTCGGAGATCGAACGCGACCCCGATCGTCCGCGCGATGAGTTCCTGGTCGCGGCGGCCGGACCGCTCGTCTCGCTGCTGCTGGCCGGCGCCGCGGCG
>JBDTGE010000001.1:0-13535 GCA_039937575.1 Jatrophihabitantaceae bacterium | reverse complement strand
GGCCGTCAGCAGGTGCTCGGCGCCGTGATCAACGACCACCCGACGCTGCCGCGGCGCGAGCGCGACAACCTGCGCGCGCTGCTGCACAACTGCGCGGTGCACGGCGGGCGCAGCCAGGCCCGCGGTGTCGAGAACTTCCACGATCAGCTGCTGGGACGGGTGTCCTGGGCCAACAGTCTCGATCCGGAGTTCGGCTCCAAGCTGCGACGGGCTTTCAACGCCGTCGACTGGACGTGGATACCCCTTCAGCCCCCCTCCAGCGTGGCTGAAGGGGTATCGACGAGCGGTCAGTCGTCGTCGGGGTGGGGTTCGGGATCGAGCTCGGCGTCCAGGTCGGCCCGCTGGTTCCGATGGGCGCTGACCCGGCTCTCCAGGTTGGCGGCGAACCGGGCGCGCGGCGCGGCGAGCAGCACCAGCGCCAGCGGCACCGACAGCACGAGGGCGACGAGGGGCGCGACCAGGCCGGTGAGGCCGACCAGGACCAGCAGGGCCCAGAGCAGGAAGAACAGGGCGAACCGCAGCAGCGTGTAGAGCCACATCGACCCCATCCAGCCCCGGAAGTTGGGCCGGCCGCCCTCGTCCTTCATCGACCTCTCCTTCGCGGTTCCCGCCCCTTCGCGCGCGACTCCGTGCGGCTTCACGCCCAGATGGCCTGGGGCTCGGCGCGCCGCTCGGCCAGGGGAACCGGGCCGTCGTACTCGCGGATGATCTCGTACCGCGTGTTGCGCTCCTTGGGCGTGAACCCGGCGTCACGGATCAGGTCGAGCAGGTTGTCGCGCGTCAGCTTGTCCGGCGTCCCGAAGTGGTCGGCGTCGTGCGTGATCTTGTACTCGACCACCGAGCCGTCCATGTCGTCGGCGCCGTAGTTCAGCGCGAGCTGCGAGGTCGACAGCCCGTGCATCACCCAGAACACCTTGACGTGCGGGAAGTTGTCGAGCATCAGCCGGCTGACCGCGAACGTCTTGAGCACGTCGGCCGGCTGGGCCATCGGCAGGTGGCTCAGCCGGTTGTTGTCGTTGTGGAAGCGCAGCGGGATGAACACCTGGAAGCCGCCGGTCTCGTCCTGCAGCTCGCGCAGCCGCAGCACGTGGTCGACCCGGTGCCGCGGCTCCTCGATGTGGCCGTACAGCATGGTCGCCGGGGTACGCAGCCCCTTGTGGTGCGCGAGGCGGTGGATGCGCGACCAGTCCGCCCAGTGCGTCTTGTGGTCGACGATCTGCTTGCGGACGTCCCAGTCGAAGATCTCGGCACCGCCGCCGGTGAGCGACTCCAGGCCGGCGTCGATCAGCTCGTCCAATATCTCGTCCGCGGACAGGCCGGAGATCTCCTCGAAGAAGTGGATCTCGGTGGCGGTGAAGCACTTGAGCGCGACGTCGGGCAGTGCGGCCTTGAGCTCGCGCAGCACCCGCGGGTAGTACTTCCACGGCAGCGTCGGGTGCAGGCCGTTGACGATGTGCAGCTCGGTCAGCCCGTCGTCTTTCATGCCCAGCGCGGTCTCGACCGCCTCCTCGACCCGCATCGTGTACGCATCCTTCTGACCCGGCTTGCGCTGGAAGCTGCAGTAGGCGCAGGACGCGGTGCAGACGTTCGTCAGGTTCAGGTGGCGGTTGACGTTGAAGAAGACGGTGCTGCCGTTCTTCTCGGTGCGGACGTCGTGCGCCAGCCCGCCGAGCCAGGCCAGGTCGTCGGACTCGTACAGGTCCTCGCCGTCCTGGCGGGTCAGCCGCTCGCGGTTCGCGACCTTCTCGGTCAGCTCGGCCTTGCGGGATTCGGTCAGCGCCATGCGTTCAGGATACGTGCGCGCCAATTCGCCGATCCAAGCACGGCGGCTTCACTTTCGCTGTAGCTCTATCGCCTAGTCTCGACGGCACCATGCAGATCCCCCTCCTGCCCGACGAGCTGCATACCACCGATCGGCCCAGCGCCACCGCGCAGTGGACGACGCTGGTTCGCGCGCTCGAACTCGCACGGCGCCCCGAGGACCGGATCGCCAGCGACGAGTACGCGCCGATGTTCCTGACCGCGCCCTACCGCGCCCTGCTCGAGTCGTTGCGGCTCGGTTCGCCCCTCGTCCGCCTGGCCGAACGGCACGAGCTGGCCGGCATCTCGACGTACGTGCTGCTGCGGCACCGGTTCATCGACGAGCAGCTGCACCAGGCGCTGGCCGGCGGCGCCGAACAGGTCGTCGTCCTCGGCGCCGGCTACGACTCGCGCGCCTACCGGTTCGCCGACGAGCTGCACGGGCGCCCGGTCCATGAGGTCGACCTCGCCCCACTGTCACGCCGCAAGGCCGAGATCGTCGCCGCGCACCCGGACGAATTCGGGGGCAACCGGATCCGGCGGATCGAGATCGACTTCCGCACCGAGTCGCTGGCCGACCGGCTGCTCGACTCGGGGTTCTCGGTCGGCGTGCGGACCGTCGTCGTGTGGGAGGGCGTGAGCATGTACCTGTCCCACCTGGACATCAGCGCCACCCTGGCCACCCTGCGTGAGGTGTGCGGCCCGGCCTCGACTCTGGCGATGGACTTCTGGAGCGAGCCGACCGGCGCGCACCCGTACGATCACGTGCGCCGCGCGGCGACCCAGGCCATCCGGCTCATCGGCGAGCCGGTCACGTTCGGCGTGGCGCCCGAGAAGGTAACCGCGTTCCTCGACCGGCACGGCTTCGACGTCACCGAGCTCCTCGAGTCGATCGAGCTGGCCGCCCGCTACTCAACCGGCGGCCGGCCCAGCGAGAAGTCGCTGTACGTGGTGGCGGCCCAGCTGCGCTGATCGACCGGTCGGCTCACGTCAGCGACGGGCCCTGGACCCGATCCTCGAACTTGGTCGACAGCACCACAGTGGTGCGGGTCCGGGCCACCCCGCGCATCGCGTTCAGCTCGCGGATCGCCACCTCCAGGCCGGCCACGTCCGGGACGCGGACCTTGACCACGAACGTCTCCTCGCCGGCGACGAACCAGCAGTGCTCGACCGAGGGTAGGGCGGACAGCTGCGCGGCCACCTCGTCGGTGTCCGCGTTGTCGGAGATGAAGATGCCGACGAGCGCGTTCATCGCGTAGCCGAGGGACTCCGGCGCGACCGCCGCGTGGTAGCCGGTGATGACGCCGCCGGCCTCGAGCTTGGCCACCCGTTCGTGCACCGCAGGGGCGCTCAGCCCGACGACCCGGGCCAGCTCGGCGTAGGTGGCCCGCGCATTGCCGCGCAGGGCGTCCAGGAGCTGCCGGTCCACCGAGTCCACGCCCGGACGTTACCGCGCGCCGCCGAGTTCGCCGCTCCACCGGGTGATCAGGTCGTGCTCGATCCCGACCGCATCCAGCACCTTGGCCGCGACGAAGTCCACCAGCTGCTGGACGGTCTTCGGCGCGCTGTAGAAGCCCGGGCTGGCCGGCAGAACGACGGCGCCCGCGTCGTGCAGCGTGAGCAGGTGCGCCAGGGTGGCGCGGGTGTACGGCGTCTCGCGCGGGACGACGACGAGCGGGCGCCGTTCCTTGAGCGTGACGTCGGCGGCGCGCTGCAGCAGGTCCTTGGACAAGCCGATCGCGATGCCGGCGACCGCCGCGGTCGACGCCGGGACGACGATCATGCCGCGCGTGCGGTAGGAGCCCGACGAGGGTCCCGCGGCCAGGTCGCCGGCCGGCCAGTACATGGCGTCGCCCGGGTCGCGGCCGAGCCAGCTCGTCAGGTCAGCGCGCCATCGCGTGTCGCGGAAGCTCAGCCCGATCTCGTCGAGCAGGGTCAGCCGGGCGGCGCGGGACACGACGAGGTCGACGGCCTGCCCCGCGTCGAGCAGGCCGTTGAGGACGGCGCGGGCGTACGGCGTACCCGACGCCCCCGAGACGCCGACCACCCACGGCGTCCGCGTACCCCCGCCCCCGGGCGAGGTCATGACGTGAGGCCGTGGACGATCAGGTCGGCGAGCGCGAACCCGAACAGGCCGATGCCGATGGCGCCGTTGGCCGTGAAGAACGCGCGGTTGACGCGGGACAGGTCATCGGCCCGGACGATCGTGTGCTCGTACACCAGGACGGCCGCGGTGAGCGCGAGCCCGACCCACCACACCCAGCCCAGTCCGGCCGCCGCGCCGAACCAGGCGAATGCGGCGAGGGTCACCAGGTGCACGACCGACGACGCGCGCAGGGCGGCCGGCAGGCCGAAGCGGGCGGGGAACGAGCGCGAACCGATCCGCCGGTCGACCTCGGCGTCCTGGCACGAGTAGATGAGGTCGAAGCCGCCGATCCAGGTCCCCACCGCAATGCCGAGCGCGGTCGCGGCCCAGCTCACCGAGTTGGTGACCGCGATCCAGGCGCCGACCGGGGCGACGAACTGCGCCAGCGCCAGCAGGGCCTGCGGGAAGTCGGTGAACCGCTTGCCGTAGGAGTACAGGACGAGCAGGACGACCGCGATCGGCGCAAGGAGTAGGCACAGCCAGGACAGGGCGGCCGCGCTGGCGAGGAAGATCACCAGGGCGACGGCGGTTCCGACCCACGCCGTCCGGAGGCTCACCTCACCGGTGACCAGTTCCCGCCCGGCCGTCCGGGGATTGAGCGCGTCGAAGTTGCGGTCCAGGATCCGGTTGGCCGACATGGCGACGGTGCGGGCGGACACCATCGCGATCGTGATCAGCACCAGCTGCACCCAGTGCACCGAGCGGGTCTGCGTCCACATCGCGGTGAGCGCGCAGATGTATGCGAACGGGAGCGCGAACACCGAGTGCTCGATCATCACGAGCCGCAGGAACTTGCCGATCGTGCTGCCGCCGGTGTCGGCGCCGATCTTGTGGCGATCCTGCGGCCCAGAGGACGGATCGGCAACAAGGTCACGACCGTCGGCGCTCACCAGCACAGTTTGCCAGGTGTCCTGCGGTTCACAGCGCGGGCAACTCGCCGGACTGACGGCGTGGACCGCTTCTGGGGCTCGGCGAGCCTGAGGCTTCCGTCCGACGACCTGTTCATAACCGGGCCGGCGTACCGGGCGTGCAACCTCGCCAGCTAGATCCCGTACTCGCGCCACCGGCGATCGACGGTGGCCAGCGTCGCCTCGTCCAGGACGCACGCGGCCGGCCAGCCCCCGTCGCGGCGGTAACCCTCGGTCGGCAGCTTGCGGGTGGCGTCCACCCCGAGCTTGCCACCGAAGAACTGCTCGTACGACGCGTGGTCCAGGTGATCGACCGGGCCGAGCGTGTGCTGCACGTCGTGCGCGTAGTCGACGTTGCCGAACGCGCGCCAGGCCACCTCGGCGTAGTCGTGCACGTCGCAGTCGGCGTCCACGACGACGATCAGCTTGGACAGCGACAGCAGGCCCGCCCCCCAGATCGCGTTCATGACCTTCTGCGCGTGCTTGGGGAAGCGCTTGTCGATCGAGACGATGCAGCAGTTGTGGAACACGCCGGCCTCGGGCAGGTCGTAGTCGACGATCTCCGGCACCGTCATCCTGATCAGCGGCAGGAAGATCCGCTCGGTGGCCTTGCCGATCGGTCCGTCCTCCTGCGGCGGGCGGCCGACGACGATCGACTGGTAGATCGGATTCTCCCGCATCGTCAGCGTCTTGACGCGGAGGAACGGGAACGGCTCGACCGGCGTGTAGAAACCGGTGTGATCGCCGAACGGCCCTTCCGGCAAGCGCTCACCCGGCGACACCCAGCCCTCCAGCACGACCTGGGCGGCGGCCGGAACCTGCAGCGGCACCGAGACGCAGTCGACGAGATCGACCCGCTCGCGCTGCACGAAGCCGGCGAACAGGTACTCGTCGATGTCGGCCGGCAGCGGCGCCGACGCCGCGTAGGTCACGGCCGGTGGACAGCCGAACGCGATCGCGACCGGAAGTCGCTCGCCGCGCCGCTCGGCCACGGCCGCATGCGAGGTCGAGTCCTTGTGGATCTGCCAGTGCAGCGACACCGTTCGCGAATCCTGCTGCTGCAGCCGGTACATCCCCAGGTTGCGCGCACCCGTCTCCGGGTGCTTGGTGTGGGTCAGGCCCAGGTTCAGGAACACGCCGCCGTCGTCGGGCCAGGACTTCACGCCGGGCAGGATCGACAGGTCGACGTCCTCACCCCGGACGATCACCTCCTGGCACGGCGCGCTCCTGACCTTCCGCGGCGGCACCGCGCGCAGCTGCGCCGCCTTGCTCAGCGCGTCCTTCAGACCGCCGACGCCGCGGGGCAACTCGGGTTTGAGCAGGTCGGCGATGCGGTCACCGATCTCGTCCAGGTCGTCGACTCCGAGGGCGCGGGCCATCCGCCGCGTGGTGCCGAATGCGTTCATCAGCAAGGGCATCTGGCCCCGGGTCGGGTTCTCGAACAGCAACGCCGGGCCGTGCTCGCGCAACACGCGCTGCACGATCGCGGTGACCTCCAGGTGCGGATCGACCGGCGCCGTGACGCGTACGAGATCGCCGTCGCGCTCCAGCGCGGAGAGGAAGTCCTGCAGATCCGAGAACGCCACGCTGACCAGTATCCCTGCCTGCCGCGTGTACCTTCGCGGCCATGGCCCAGGTGCTGCTCGTCGAGGACGATGCCGCGATCCGCACCGCGCTCACCCGGGCGCTGCGCGAGCTCGGACACACGGTCACCTCGGTCAGCTCGGGCATGCCCGCCCTGTCGATGGCCGTCGAGTTGAAGCCGGACGTCGTGCTGCTCGACCTGGGTCTGCCCGATATCGATGGGGCCGACGTGCCGTCCATGCTGCGCGCGGTCAGTGACGTGCCGGTCATCGTCGCCACCGCGCGGGACGAGGAGTCGAAGATGGTGCGCCTGCTCGAGATCGGCGCCGACGACTACGTCATCAAGCCGTTCACCGCGGTCCAGCTGAACGCCTGCATCCGAGCCGTCCTGCGCCGAACCGGGCGCACCGACGAGGACCCGATGATCACCGTCGGCGGCCTGAAGATCGACACCCGCAGCTACGAGGTGACGGTCGACGGCCGTCCGGTCGAGCTCGCCCGCAAGGAGTTCGAGCTGCTGCTGGCGCTCGCGCGCCACGCCGGCGAGGTGGTCAGCAAACGCGACCTGCTGGCCGAGGTCTGGCAGCTGGCCTGGGGCGGTTCGGACCGCACCGTCGACGTGCACCTGTCCTGGCTCCGGCGCAAGCTCGGCGAGACCGCGGCCAGCCCGCGGTACCGTCCTCCACCGCCGTCAACGTCTCAGCGAGTCGCCCGGTCAGTTCGCGTGCGAGCATGATCCGGTTGCTCACATTGATCGCCGACTCACCCAGAGCGGCCCGGATCTCCTCGCGGAAGTACTCCTTGTCCAACCCCGGTGCCACCGCATCGGTACACGGGTCATCCGCGATCGCCGCGATCACCCGCAGCTGACGGGCCTGCAGCCGGCGATGTCCCGCTCCGACTCGACCAGAGCGTCGATCCGCGCCTCAGCCGACAGCGTCACCGGGTCATGGTCGTAACTCTTCATACCCCGCACGCTAGAGCAGGGGTCTGACAGTTCTCAGCCCGAGAACCCCGTTATCCACAAAGGCAATCAGCCCGAAAGTGCAGCCAGGCCAAGCGGAGACCGCGACCCGACAACCGAACCGAGCCGAGCGACGAACTCACTCGTCGCCGCGCAGTTCGACCCAACCCAAGACCGGCACCAGGCGACCAGAGAGCGCGACCCGAGAGCGCAACCCCGATCGAGCAACCCGCCCACTCGCCGCCGTGCGCTTCAAAGCCGAAGCCAAAGCCCAACCATCACACCCGGGCGAAGGGCGACAGGACTCGACCAGACGCGGACGCCGCAGACGATCAGTTCAGGCCGGCGTAGCTGTGCAGCCCGGAGATGACCATGTTGACGATGACGAAGTTGAAGATGATCGCCCCGAACCCGGCCAGGTTGACCCATGCGGCCCAGCGGCCCTTCATGCCGGCGGTGGCCCGGGCGTGCAGGTAGCAGGCGTAGATGACCCAGACGATGAACGCCCACGTCTCCTTCGGGTCCCAGCCCCAGTACCGGCCCCACGCCGCCTCGGCCCAGATCGCGCCACAGATGATCGCGACCGTGTACAGCGGAAAGGCGAACGCGACGATGCGGTACGCCGCCTTGTCCAGCACGTTGCCGTCCGGCAGGCGTGAGGCGAGCGCGGCGAGCGATCCGGGCTTGAAGCCGGGCTCGACGCTGATCCGGTCGTAGCGCTGCTTGACCAGGAACAGCCCGGTCAGCACCGCGCTGGTCATCAGCGCGCCCTCGGCGATCGACACGAGGGTGACGTGGATGGCCAGCCAGTACGACTGCAGCGCCGGCACCAACGGCTGGGCCTTGGAGTAGAACACCGTGCCGGCCAGGAACATCAGCAAGATGACCGGCAGCAGGATCACCCCGCCGAGGTGCCGGATCGCCGGCAGCCGCCACAGCAGGGCGATGAACGCGATGACGCCGACCAGCCCGGCGACCGACGCGAACTCGTACATGTTGCTCCACGGCACCGCGTCGACTGCGGTGGCGCGCACCACTATCGACGACGCGTGGATGAGCGCACCGAAGACGGTGATGGCGAACGACCAGCGACCGATCCGGTCCGCGGCCGAGCGCGGTGGATCGGCAGCGGGCGGGGCGTCGAGCGTCGACGGCGGACCACCGGCCCCGACGAGCTCGCGCGCCGAGACCGGCACGGTCGCGGCGATTCGCCCCTTGCGGCCGAATGCGTACTCGGCGGTGTACCCGACCATGGCGACCGCGTAGACGGCGATCGCGGTCGTGAACAGCGAGTCGGACAGGTGGGCCATGGACCCGTTGATGCCAGCCATCGTCACTCCCTTCCTGCCGCGACACTCTCGCGGGTCGGCACACTTGCCTCGCGCAGCCGTTTCAGCAGCGCGGTGAACTCGGTGCTGAAGTTGCCCGAGTCACTGCGGGCGAGCCCGCCGACGCTCACCACGGTAGGCGACCGGTCCGGGGCGTCGACCGCAGGGGTGATCCTGAGCCACACCCGGCGCCGGCGCACGCCCAGTGAGCCGAGCAGACCGACGACCATGGCCACCGCGGCGATGAGCAGAAACCCCTGCGTCGGGTCGTGACTGACCTGCAGGCTGGCCCACGGAACCCAGCCGTCGAAGGTGACCGAGACCCCGTTGGCGAACTTCTTGCTCTGGCCGATGCTCAGGTTGACGGCGCCGATCTTGGTCATCTTGGAGGTGTCCAGCGAGTACACCGACTGCGGCAGGCCGTCTTGGTTCAGGTCGCCGACGTAGACGAAGATCGCGAGCACCGGGTTCTTCACCTGGGGCGACGTCGAGGCGATCCCGCTCGGTGTGTTCTCCGGCGTCGGAGCGAAGATGCCCGAGATGCCGACGTCCTGCTTGGCGCCCGTCCGGCCCGGCTCCTTGAACGCGCCCTCGGACAGGAACGTCGTGGCGTCGGTCGGCACGAACGACTGCGTGTCGTGCACGATCGAGCCGTCGGGCATGCGGATCGTCACCTGCGGGGCGAACCCGTGGTTGATCAGGTACACGCGGTCACCCTCGAGCCGCAACGGATGGTTGACGGTGATCGTCGTCTTCTTCTCCTTGGCGTGGACGTTCGGCCGATAGGTCACGTCGGCCGCGAACTTCGACGCCTCGCCGGTGTCGGTGTAGGTCGCGGTGAACTTGGTCAGCTTGTCGATGCAGAACGGGGCGGGCGACACCTTGCCCTCGGACGCGAACCGGCCCGGGTTCCACGAGTCGTACTGCGCGACGGTGTTGCAGAAGCCGTCGCCCTGGTTGACGATGATCGAGCCCTGGTAGCTGTACAGCTTGCCGACCGCGATCAGGACCAGCGCCGACAGCAGGGCGATGTGGAAGATCAGGTTCCCCGTCTCGCGGCTGTAGCCCTTCTCGGCCGACAGGGTGATCGTGCCGCCGGGCTCCTCGCGCCGGGTGACCCGCCAGCGGCGGCCGAGCGTCCTCCGCGCGATCGCCGCGTACGCCTCGGCCGAATCGGCGACCTCTACTCGGCCGTTCTCCGGGAGACGGTTGAGGTTTCGCGGCGCGGGCAGCGGCTTGCGGACCATCGCCCGGGCGTGCAGCCGGATGCGGGGGATCAGGCAGCCGATCAGCGACACGAACAGCAGCAGGTAGATCGCGGCGAACCACACCGACCCGAACACGTCGAACAGACCGATGCGGTCGAGGAACGTGCCCCACCCGCCGTGCGAGGCGATGTACGACGACGTCTTCGTGGGGTTGAGCGGGCGCTGCGGCAGGATCGAGCCGGGCACCGCCGCCACGGCCAGCAGGAACAGCAGGATCAGCGCCGTCCGCATGCTGGTCAGCCGGCGCCAGGCCATCCGCACCGGGCGGACCGCCGTTCGCAGCGCACCGGTCACAGCCCACCGCCGATGCCCGAGCCGGGCCCGACCGACGAGCGCAGGTCGTCCATCCACTGGTTCCACTCACCGGTGACCAGCAGGACGCCGAAGACGATCAGCAGGACGCCGCCGATCTGGCTGACGACCCGGATGTGCCGCCGCACGAAGCCGAGCGCACCGCTCACCCAGCCGAAACCCAGCGCAACCAGGACGAACGGCACGCCCAGTCCCAGGCAGTAGCAGAACATCAGGAACGCCCCGCGCCCGGCGGTTCCCTGGATGAGCGACATCGAGTAGACGGCGCCGAACGTCGGGGTCAGGCACGGCGCCCAGGCCAGCCCGAACGCCGCGCCGAGCAGCGGCGCACCGAGCAGGCCGGGCGTCGGCAGCTTGTGGATCCGCACCTCGCGCTGCATGAAGCCGATACCGCCGAGGAACACCACGCCCATCACGATGGTGATGACGCCGAGCACCCGCTCGATCGCCACGCTGTGGTCGCGGATCGCCGCGCCGAGGCGGCCGAACAGCACGCCCTCTAGGACGAAGATGACCGAGAAACCAAGCACGAACAGCAACGCGCCGGCGAACATCCGGCGCTGCGTCGGCCGCTCGTCCGTGCCGGACAGGCCGGCCACGTAGGACAGGTAGCCGGGCACGAGCGGCAGCACGCACGGCGACAGGAAGGCGATCAGCCCGACGAGCGCGGCGACACCGGCCGCAACCAGCAACGGCCCGTCGGTGACGGCGTGCGTGAAGCCGGGGTCGGCGAGCAGCATCTACGCCTCCGCGACGAGCTGGTCGAGCAGCGGCTCGAGATCCTTCGGCGTCATCGAGTTGAGGTAGACGACCGCGACCCGGCCGTGCTTGTCGAGGATCACGGTGAACGGCAGGGCCAGCGCCGGGATCTTGCCCAGCTTCAACGCGGTCTCGCCGGTCTCGTCGTAGACCATCGGATAGGTGATGTCGTTGTCCTTGACGAACGACTGGGCCTTGCTGCTCGGGCTGTTCTTGGTGTCGACGCCGATGAACGCGACGCCCTTGCTCTTGTAGGCCCGGTAGACGCTGTCGAACTGCGGTGTCTCGGTCTGGCACGGGCCGCACCAGGTCGCCCAGAAGTTGATGACGACCACCTTGCCCGCGAACTGCGAGAGGCTGAGCTTTCCGCCGGCCAGGTTGTCCTCGGTGAAGCCACCCGCCAGCTTCCGGTCGGCGACCGGATAGGTCTTGCCGAGCGAGGTGCCGCCGACGAAGTGGAAGTCGCTACCGCTCTGGTCCACGGCGTCCTTGCCGGCGCAGCCGGACGCGACGAGCACGGCGGCGACCGACAGGACGGCGAACAGGCGGAGTTTCATCGTCGTCCAGTGTGCGTTACCGGCTTTCCCGACCCGAAGCCGCCTCAGCAACCTGTGATGCGGGCCTTGGGCTCAGGCGCCGGCGCCGTGGCCGGCCGGCAGCGCGGCCGCCGGTTCGTGGTAGGCGATGTCGGCGATCCGGTCGCCGTCGAAGGTGAACGAGGTGACCGACGCGAGGCCGCACTGGCGCTTGCGCGGGTCGTGGAACAGCCGCTGGCCCTCGGCCCGGCGGCGCACGGCCACGATCGGCAGCTGGTGGCTGACGCACACGGCGTCGGCCCCGGCATCGCCGGCGGCGTCGCGCGCGCTGTGGACCGCGGCGAGCACTCGCTCGGCGATCTCGGCGTAGGGCTCGCCCCAGGACGGGCGGAACGGGTTCACGTAGTACTTGTAGTTGCGCCAGTCGGTGAACAGCCCCTTGCCACCCGCCACCTGATGACCCTCGAGCTTGTTGTCGGCCTCGATCAGCCGCTCGTCGGTGGCGATCGCCAGCCCGAGCGCGTCGGCCAGCGGCTGGGCCGTCTGCTGGGCCCGCTCCAGGGGCGAGGCCACCAGGTAGCCGATCGGCCGCTGGGCCAGGTACTCGGCCGCGAGCTCGGCCTGCGCGATCCCCAGATCGGACAGGCGATAGCCCGGCAGCCGCCCGTACAGGATCCGGCCGGGGTTGTGGACCTCGCCGTGGCGCAGCAGATGAACGGTGATCACGCGCTCATCCTCGCAAACGCTCCGGATCTTGTTGCCGATACGCGGCTCCGGCGACCCGACCGCACCCAAGATCCGACCGCACCAAGATCCAACCGCACCAAGATCCAACCGCACCAAGATCACTCAGGCCGCGGCGCGGCGACCGCGGCGCGCGCGGCGGCGGGCAGGGCGTCGGCGATGCGGGCGAGCGCGCCGTCGTCCATGGCCGCGTTGACGAACCAGGCCTCGTACGCGCTCGGCGGCAGGTACACGCCGGCGTCGAGCATCGCGTGGAAGAACGCCTTGTACCGCCACGTCTCGGCCGCCTGGGCGCCGGCGAAGTCGACGACCGGGGTCGGGCTGAAGAACACCGAGAACAGGTTGCCCGCGTACTGCAGCTGGTGGGTGACGCCGGCCTCGGTCAGGGCCGCCGACGCCAGCCGTCCGATGGTGTGGGCGTTCGAGTCGAGCGCGGCGTAGACGCTCGAGTCTGCGGCGCGCAGCGTGGCCAGCCCGGCGGCGACCGCGACCGGGTTCCCCGACAGCGTCCCGGCCTGGTACACCGGTCCGGCCGGCGCGAGGTGGCCCATGATCTCCGCGCTGCCACCGAACGCCGCGGCCGGCAGCCCGCCGCTCATGACCTTGCCGAAGCTGAACAGGTCGGCCTCGACCGGCTCGAGCCCGTACCACCCCGACGGCGAGACCCGGAACCCGGTCATCACCTCGTCCATGATCAGCAAAGCGCCGTGGGCAGACGTGATCGCCCGCAGCCCGGCGTTGAAGCCGGCGATCGGCGCGATCGCCCCCATGTTCCCGGCCGCGGCCTCGGTGATCACGCAGGCGATGTCGGCGCCGAACTCGGCGAAGCAGGCCTGCACGGCCGCGAGGTCGTTGTAGGGCAGGACGATCGTCTCGGCCGTCTGGGCCCCGGTGACTCCCGGGGTGTCCGGCAGCCCGAACGTGACGACGCCGGATCCGGCCGCGGCCAGCAGCGCGTCGACGTGTCCGTGGTAGCAGCCGGCGAACTTGACGACGCGGTGCCGGCCGGTCACTCCGCGCGCCAGCCGGATCGCCGACATCGTCGACTCGGTGCCCGAGTTGACCAGGCGCACCTGCTGCAGCGACGGCGATCCCACGCGCTCGATGATCGTCTCGGCCAGCTCGATCTCGCCGATCGTCGGCGCCCCGAACGACAGCCCGCGGGTGGCGATCGCCTGCACCGCCG